>JACQDI010000162.1 GCA_016201195.1 Acidobacteriota bacterium
CTGCTGCTGGGCGCGTCACCGCTGCTTTATTACAATCTCAACCGACAAGGCGAAACGTGGCGCCAGCGGGGCCGGCTCGAGCTGCGCTGGTCCAAGCTGCACGAGGCTGAAAGCACTTTCCGGGCGAATTTCGTGCCGGAACTGACCGGCGAACATCAGTTGGACTCGTCGCCGCCTGCGCACGACATCGTTTTTCCCCGCCTTGCCGACTGCATGTACCGTCTGGGAATCGCTCGCCGGACCGTCCAGCTTCCGCTGCTGGCGCTGGCCTTGCTGATTCTGCCCCTGAATCTTTGGATCGGCGGTGGAGACTGGGCCAGACGCCTGCTGTTTCCGCTGCTGGCATCAATTTTGATTTACGCCTGCATGTTTTTCTCGTTCGGCGGCGGTGGGAGCGTGAATCACGTCATCATGCTTCAGCCGTTCCCGTTGCTGTTCCTAGCCACGTCGCTGTGGATCGCGGCGGAGCGCTGGCCGCGCCTCACCCTGCGCGCTGCTGCGGTGCTGATCGCCGGCGTGGCGATCGTGGTGAACCTCTCGTTCAACGCCCGCCACCTGGCCATCTACACGCGCACGGGCGGGACCAGAGGCTTCACGGATGCCGTCTACCGGTTGGTTCCCTTCCTGGCCCGAAGTCCCGGCTCGGGGCTATACGCGCTCGACTGGGGCCTTTCGAACCCCGTGATGTTTTTGGGCGAGCCGTGGAACCTTCGGGTCGATGATTACTTCTTCGCGATCCTGGAGCCGCGGGATCCGGGTCACTCGCAGTGGATCGAAGGACTCCGCGAGCTGATGCGCGACCCGAACAATATATTTCTGCTACATTCTCCGCAGCGAAGTTTCTATTCGGGCCCGGCGCGCGACTTTTTCAAGCTCGCCAGGACCGGGATCGAAATGCGGCGGATCGCGTCTTTTCAGGAACGCTCCGGGGAGGTCGCCTACGAGGTTTACCAGCACGCCCGCGAGGGACCTCGGCACTCCGGCGACTAGAGGTTTCCCGTCGTCATGGCCTGGACACGGGAATGACAGATGCTACGCACGACATGCATTGTCCTATAGTAAGAGGATGCTTTCCAGGCTTCGGCTCACCGGATTTTTCTTACTTCTTCTGCTGGCCGCGCGCCCGGCCCTAACTGCCGTCCCCACGCCGGAGTTCCATTTCGGGCACAAGATCGGCGCTGACCGGACGGTGCTGGATTGGTCGAAGGTGGTGGACTACTTCCGGCTGCTGGGCCAGTCGAGCGATCGGATTCGCTTCGAGGAACTGGGGAAGACCACCGAGGGGCGGCCGTTTATCGTGGCCACCATCTCGGCGGCGGAGAACTTGCGGGACCTCGAGCGCTACCGGCAGATCCAGGCCAAGCTGGCCGACCCGCGGCTGACCAATCCGGCGGAGGCCGAGCAACTGATCGCGAACGGCAAGAGCATTGTGTTGATCACGTGCAGCATCCACTCGACCGAGATCGCCTCCACCCACACCGCCGTCGAATTTGCTTACCGGCTGATCACCGAAGACAAGCCGCGGTTTCGGGCCATCCTGGCCAGCACGATTTTTCTGCTGGCGCCCTCGCTCAATCCCGACGGGGTGGACATCGTGACCCGCTGGTATCGCAAGCAACTGGGGACGCCCTACGAGGGCGCCGCGCCGCCGGAGCTGTATCACAAATACGTTGGGCACGACAACAACCGCGACTGGTACATGTTTACGCAGGCCGAAACACGTCTGGCGGTGAGTAAGATTCACAACGTGTGGCATCCGCAGATCGTCTACGACGTGCACCAGATGGGACCGTACGCGGCGCGCATCTTTACGCCGCCGTGGCTCGACCCGGTGGAGCCGAACATCGATGCGGTGATCGCCCAGGAAGTGAACATGATCGGCACGGCCATGGCCACCGACCTGACCGCCGCCGACAAAAAGGGCGTGGTGATCAACGCCATGTACGACTACTGGACCCCGGCGCGCCACTACCAGAGCTACCACGGGGGCCTGCGCATCCTGACCGAGTCGGCGAGCGCGCGCCTGGCCACCCCGATCACCGTCGCGCGGGAGCAGCTCGACACCAACGCGCTCGGCTACAACGCCCGCGAACGGTCCTGGAACCACCTGGAGCCGTGGGGAGGGGGCGAGTGGCATTTGCGCGACATCATCGACTACCAGTTGATCGCCCTGGAGTCGTGCCTCTACCAGGCCGCGCTGCGGCGCGAGGACCTGCTGCGCAACTTCTATGGGATCGGCCGGCGGGCCGTCGAACGCAAGGAGGCGCCCTACGCGTTTGTGGTGCCGGCGCGACAGAATGATCCCAATTCCATGACCCGCCTGCTGCAGGCTCTGGAATTCGGGCAGGTGGAGATCGAGCGCGCGCGGCGCGGGTTCCGGACCGCCGGCGGGAAGGACTACGAGGCGGGCGATTACGTGATCCGCCTGGCGCAACCCTACGGCTCGTTCGCCAAGGCGCTTCTGGAGCGCCAGAGCTATCCGGACCTGCGGCTGTATCCGGGCGGGCCGCCGAAGCGGCCCTATGACGTGACCGCGCACACGCTGCCCCTGCTGATGGGCGTGCGGACGGACACCATCGACGCCGCCTTCGATGCTGCGCTCGAGCGGGTGGAGAAGATCGGCCCCGAGCCGGGCACGGTGGACGCCTCGGAAAGGGTCGCCCTTTCCGCGGCGTTCGGCAACGCCTGGATCGCGGTGAACCGATTGCTCAAGGCCGGCGCGGAGGTGTCGCGCGATCCCCGGGACGGGACCTTTTACGTAGCCAATGCCGGGCCGGCGAAGGGTCTGCTGCCGGAGCTGGCGCGCAGCCTGGGACTGCGCTTCACCGCCGCCAACGGAAACGGCCGGCGGCTGCGCGCGCCGCGCATTGGTCTCTATAAGAGCTACGTCCCGAACATGGATGAGGGCTGGACCCGCTGGATCCTCGAGCAGTTCGAGTTTCCTTACGCTAGTCTTGCGAGCCGCGAGATTCGCGCCGGGCGCCTGCTCGAGAGATTCGACGTGATCGTGCTGCCGGACTCGATGGCCCGGACCATGGAGGCCGGTTTCGGGGCGGGCGAGGAGCGGCGCATGTCGGGTCCCATTGCCATGCCGCCGGAGGTTTCGGGCGGGCTGGGCGAGGAAGGAGCGGCGGCGCTCAAGGAATTTGCTGCCGGGGGCGGGACGATCCTGGCGTTCAACCGCGCCTCGCTCTACGCGATCGAAAAGCTGGGGGCCGGCGCCCGCAACGTGCTGGCCGGGGTTTCGAACCGTGACTTCTACGCTCCCGGATCATTATTCAACGCCCTGGTGGAGGCGGGGCACCCGCTGACCTTTGGGATGGAGAAGCAGGCGGCGGTGTGGTTCGAGTCGGGACCGGCGTTTGAGGCTGCGGCGAACGGCTCCAACGCGCCTGCCGTGCCGGTGCTCAAGTATCCGGCCGGGAACCCGCTGGTGTCGGGATGGCTGCTGGGGCCCAAGCTGCTCGAAAACCGCGGCGCGGTGATGGATGCACCAGTAGGTAAGGGCCACATCATCCTGTTTGGGATGCGGCCGCAGTATCGGGCGCAGAGCCACGCCACGTTCAAACTGTTTTTCAACGGGCTGTTTGCCTACGCGACGAACGTGAACCCGTAACCCATGATGTAGCAGATCAGCGCCAGCCCGACCCAGGCGCCGCCGGCGAGCACGGCCATCGCTACCCATTTCCCGCTGCCGGGGGCGCCGCGCCGGGCGGCCAGCTCGAGCAGGCTCCACAGCGACGAGACTACGCCCAGCAGCACCGCGGCCAGGGACGTCCACAGTGCCACTCGCGAGATCGGCCACACCTCCAGCGGATAGTGCACGGGGCGTCCGGCTTTGGTGGCTCCCTGGACATACGCCGACTGCAACAGGAACACGCCCAGCGTGATCAGCAGGGCGACCGCGGTCAGGGCCACGCACCAGACGGCCCGCGGCGACACCGGCTGCTCCGGCTGCTTCTGGTGGAGATTCATCGCCGCCATCCCCACGGCCAGGAATACCGCCAAGCCGGCGGTGAGGGCGATCGGGGGGGAGCCGCCCCCGCGGACCATCCCCAGCAGGCCGGCTACCAGCACCCCCAACACCCCGCCTGAGGCGGCGCCCAGCAGCGCCGCACCGACCCGTTCCATTCCGCGGCCGGGAGCGATTTGGTCACCCATGATCGTGTTGTACCAAAAAAACTGATTTTGCACTTCGAGTTTTCCTTCGGCGGTTGGAGTCTGAAAGATTAGGGAGAGGATCCCAACCGGGAAGATGGTCCCTGCGTTTCGTGCGGCGACTTGGCATCCCGGTTCTGAGCGGCCACGCGGGAGATGGCCCGCACCAGCTTGCGGTACGGCAGGCGGTCGAGCCCTTCAAACAAGAGCAGTTCTCCCTGTTTCCAGGAGCTGGAGTGCCAGCGGACCAGCAAGGCCAGGTGCTCCGCGCGCTCGCGAGACGACCGGCGCTTGAACTCCAGGCCGGCCACCAGCTCGCGCAACTTGTGGTCGAGCGAGAGGGGCTGGCCCTCCTCGACGGCGAAGGTGAACCGACGCCGCGCCTGCAGGTACCCCTGGTAGAGGAACCACAGCTCGACCGAGTCGGGCTCGACCGAGCGCTGGACCACGATGCCGTACAAATGATCCAGGTCGCAGGCCAGCTCCTCGTTGAGCTTCAGCGCCTCCGCCGCCTTTTCCAGTTTCTTGTGCACCCGGGCGGCCTGCTCGAATTCCAGCCCGGCGCTCGCTCGGTCGCGCTCGCTCTCCAATTGCTTGAGCAGCGATTCACCTTTGGTCGACAGAAACTCGACCACCCTCCCCACTTCCCCACGGTACTGCTCGTGGGTGACGGCCGCCTGGCAGGGGCGAAGACACATGCTCATCTCGCCGTAGACGCAACCGGGATGGCCGGGGTTCGGATCGAGCTCTTCCTGGCAGCGGCGCATCTGGAACAGGTCCAGGAAGGCGTTCTCGAACCGCTCCGCCGCCGCGCGCGAGGTGAAGGGGCCGAAATAGACGGCGCGATCGCGACCCAGCCGGCGCGTGATGTAGCAGCGCGGGTAGGGGTTGGCCAGGTTCACCTTGAGAAACGGCGGCGGGCGCAGCTTCAGAAACTTGCGGTAATCCTCCGCCCGGTAGCGGCGGGCCAGGCGATAGAGAGCCACCGCGGACTCGAAGGGCGAGCCGGTCGGATGGTATTCGACCCGCTCGGCCACCCCGGCCAGGTTCAGCAGGCGCGACTGCTTTTCGGGGGGGCGCAGCAGGCGCAGCAGACGGCGCCGCAACACGCTGGTCTTGCCGATATGCGGGGGCCCTCCGCGGGGCCAGATCAGGAACACGCCGGGGACGTTGGGGATGGCGTCGAAGTCCAGAGATAAGCGGTCAGCCATCAGCCATCAGACCCCGCCTTGCCGGTAAATCCAGATATACATTGATAATAGATAGGGCCGCCGGGGTGATGCCGGGGATACGGCCGGCTTGGCCCAGCGTGAGGGGCCGCACGCGCTCGAGCTTTTCCACCACCTCGCGCGACAGCCCCGGCAGGCCGTGGAAGGCGAAGCTCTCCGGGATCCGCCGGCTCTCGGCCTTCTTGAGCTGCTCGATGTGCTTCTGCTGCTGGGCCAAATATCCGGCGTACTTGATCTCGGTCTCGATGGCTTTGAGCTCGAGCATCTTCACCTCGATCCCGAGCTTCTCGCGAAGTTCCGGGGCGAGTTGTTCGATGGTGACCTCCGGGCGCTTCAGACGCTGGGCCAGGGCGGAGGCGTTCAGGAACTGCCGCACCCGTGCCATGCGCTCCTGCTTGGCGCAGAATCGCTGCCAGGCGTCGTCACCGATCAGCCCCACGCGGCGGCCGATCGGGGTCAGGCGCTGGTCGGCGTTATCGATGCGCAGTTGCAGGCGGAACTCGGCCCGCGAGGTGAACATGCGGTACGGCTCGTTGGTGCCCTTGTTGATCAGGTCGTCGATCAGGATGCCGGTGTAGCCCTGGGTGCGGTCGAGAATCACCGGCGGCAGGCCCTTGATAGCGCAGCCGGCGTTGATGCCGGCCATGATGCCCTGGCAGGCGGCTTCCTCGTAGCCGGAGGTCCCGTTGATCTGGCCGGCCAGGAACAACCGCCGGATCCTCTTGACCTCGAGCGTGGGTGCGAGCTCGGTGGCATCTACCGAGTCGTACTCGATGGCGTAGCCGGGGCGGATCATCTCCGCCCGCTCCAGTCCAGGCACCGAGCGCACCATGGCTGCCTGCACGTCGATGGGCATGCTGGTGGACATGCCGTTGACGTAGATCTCGTTCGTATCCAGGCCCTCCGGCTCGAGGAAGATCTGGTGGCGGGCCTTATCGGGGAACTTGACGATCTTGTCTTCGATGGACGGGCAGTAACGCGGTCCCACGCCGCTGATCTGGCCGCTGTAAAGCGGCGAGCGGTGGATATTCTCGCGCAGCACACGATGGGTCTCCTCGGTGGTGAAGGCGATGTGGCAGACGACTTGGTCGCGTTCGATTTTTTCGGTGCGGAAGGAAAAGGGCGTGGGCTCGGGGTCGCCCGGCTGCACCTCGAACCGCGACCAGTCGATGGAGCGGGCGTCGAGGCGGGGCGGCGTGCCCGTCTTGAGCCGCCCGCAGCGCAGCCCGAGGTTGCGCAGCTTCTCGCCCAGCATCACCGAGGGCGGCTCGCCGCTGCGGCCCGCGGGATAGGTCTGCTCGCCGCAGTGGATCAGGCCGTTGAGGAAGGTGCCGGTGGTGATGACGACCGCCTGGGCAGCTACCACGCGGCCGTCGCGCAGGGCCACCGCGCGAACCTGACCGTCTTCGATGACCAGGTCGACTACCTCGGCTTGCTTGATCATCAGGTTGCGCTCGCCCTCGAGCACCTGGCGCATTTTGATGCGGTACTGCTTCTTGTCGCACTGCGCGCGCGGGGACCACACGGCCGGCCCGCGGCTGGTGTTGAGCAGGCGGAACATGATGCCCACGGCGTCGGTAACTTCGCCCATGATGCCGCCCAGGGCGTCAACCTCGCGCACCAGGTGTCCCTTGGCGATGCCGCCCACCGCCGGATTGCACGACATCTGGGCGATCAGGTCGAGGTTCAAGGTCACCAGGGCGGTGCGCAGGCCCATGCGGGCGGTGGCCATGGCGGCCTCGCAGCCGGCGTGCCCGGCGCCGACCACCACCACCTCGTAGCTTTCGTGAAAAGAGGGCGTCATCAGTATCCCAGAAGGGACCTTTTCTAGCTATTCTATTTGATTAGACCTGAGGTGGGCAAGCCAGAGGCTTACCCCACTATGAAAATACTGGTAATAGGGGGTGGGGGACGGGAGCACGCCCTGGCGTGGAAACTGCGGCGGAGCGCCGGAGTGGAGTTGGTCTACTGCGTGCCGGGCAACGCCGGGATCTCGCAGGATGCGGTGTGCCGGCCGGGCGATATCGTGTCGGCGCAGGCCATGGCCGCGCTCGCCGAGGA
>JACQDI010000163.1 GCA_016201195.1 Acidobacteriota bacterium
CACAGGAACCGGTTGGCGAAGCCGTTGTCCATCTCGTCGACTAACATGCCGCGCAGCAGTTCCTCTTTGGTGATGTTGCCGACGATGGTGACGTGGGCGTCGGTCGCCTTGGCCGGACTGTTCTTGACCATGCTGTTCAGGTGACCCTTGTCGAAGGCGTCCCGCATGGTGGGGCTCAGGTTGTTGCCCTGCCGCCGCATCGCCTGCAGCGCGCCGAAGAACTCCGACTGTTGGACCAGCAACCGCTTGTCCTCGACGCCGGGATCGACGAGTACATCTTCATACTCGGCCGGTTTGCCCTTGCCCTGGCTGACTTTCTCGCGGCGGTAGATAGGGTCGCGCACGCACCAGATAAGGCCCTCGCCCGAGGATAGGCCCGATTGGATCGAACGCACCCAATCTTCATCGATGTCCCTAAAGAAGAGCTGGGACTGGCCGGCGGCCGATCCCTTGCGGCCTGTGGACGTTGGCCCCACGCCACAGATGAAGAGGTTCGAATAGTGCCTATCGGCGCCGGCCCAGATGAAGGCCCGGCGCCCCATGATGTTGCCGGCGTAGGCCAGGAACTGGATCAGCAGGAACGACGAGTCGGCCTCGGTGTGCGGCTCAACCAGGCGGACGAACCGCCCGGCAATGCCGTAGTAGGCGTCCTCGCTCAGCGGCGCCGGATACGGCGCGATGTTCTGGAAGATGGATGGAACGTTCTCTTCAACTCGACTGGCACTGGCCTCAGTGCCCGCGTCCTGCCGGCCAGCCGTGGCGGCCGTACGTTCCGGATTCAAATTCTCGGCCGAGTCGGGACAAGCACCGGGTGCGGCGAACTGCGAAAGAATGGAGCTGCGGTCCACGGACTCGAGCCGGCTGCGAAACTCACGCCACCCGCGCCCCTGGCA
This sequence comes from Acidobacteriota bacterium, assembly GCA_016201195.1. GTDB lineage: Bacteria > Acidobacteriota > Terriglobia > Bryobacterales > JACQDG01 > JACQDI01. The sequence continues at coordinate 894 of JACQDI010000163.1, forward strand.
ACTATTGTGGAAACACCGAAACCCGAGGCGCCCGTCCGCACCTTCAAACACCGCAGCATCAGGCGCCCGGTGCGTTGGATCCCAGGGGCACTCTTCCAGGACGAACTTCCGGCCTCCGTCGTAGGGAACCGGTGGCCGGAAGGGAACGCCGTGCCGCCCCAGGAACTGCTCGATGTCGAACGATCCGAACACCTGCCGCTGTGGCATCCTGAGAACACGCCCGGCGGCCTTGGCCGGCGCCTGGGCCGCCAACTTGCTCAGCAGGTCGACCGGCACCACGGCCACGGCTGCGGGAACGTCCAGGATCCGCGAGAGCCGATGCGGCCGCTCCTCGGTGCTGTCTCCCTTGCGCGCCGTGGTGCAGTATGCCTTGAAGATTCGGGAGGCGTTGTAGGTGGTCACGTCCACCGTCACCGCTTCGGTGCTGAAGCGTGCCGAGAGCGCCTCCAGCGACCGCTTGATCAGGTCGCTGGCCTCGGCATCGTTTGGCAGGTCCACTCGGTACAGCAGATGGGCGCCGTTGCCGCTGTCGGCCACGATCGGTTCCGGCCAACCCTCGGCCAGCAACTCCCGGCGAATGGACTGAGCCAGTCCCAGCGCCGCTTCATGTTCGGTATCGCTCGCGGAGATGCCCGAGGGCCGTCTCGGGTCCAGATCAATGGGCAGCCAGCGCCGCGAGAGCACGTCAGCATCGCTGGTGGTGACTTCTGCGAAGGACTTGAGCTTATTGTTCGCCCGGGCCAGCAGCGCCGGATTGACCGGATTCAGCGTCCAGTAGACGCCGGGCCAGTCGTTGGCCTCCAGCCGAACGACGGCGCTGGCGAGCTGGTCGAGATCGCTGTAGTAGCCTGAGATTGTCCTTTTGCGGCCGGCCTTGGGCACCCGGACCTCGACTACGTCGCTAGGCTGAAACAGGAGCGTAATGGCTCGGTGAATCTCGTCATGGGAATCGATGATCTGGTCGGAGATCGGATTTTCCTCCACGGCGCTCATCGCACCTTCTCCCACTCCCGCTGAACCAAGGCCAGCAACGCCTCCGTAGAGGCCTTGGCGAGACGGTTGCGAAAAGCTTTTTCATGCTGCGCGACGTCGGCCCCGAGCAGCGGACAAGGACTGGAGGAGGCGCTGCGGAAACCGCGACGCTCCAACTCACGAATGTTCTTGAAGAGCCTGAAGGCCGCCAGACCGTCACGCGAGTAAGTGGGCCGAGGACGTTTCCTCCGCGTTCGGCGGCAGAGGATTTCCCACTCCCGTTCGACCGTGGCGAGCAAGTCTTTGGCGGGCGTTTTTCGGAAGCGCTTCGCGTCGCGCCCACAAAACCATGACTCATCGGTCCCCAGCAGCGGGCACCAATTCGATAAGGCGCCCTGGATGCCGCGACGGTCCAGCTCGAGGATGGCTCGCACCAGGCGGACCGCCGCCGCGGCGCGGCCCGTGAGGGGAATCCGATTCTGCTTCGATCTCAACAAGCAGCCTCCTTGAGGTTCCGCTCAAGCCACTGCTCGGCCAGCGGTGACGTGACCGGCAGGCGAATCCGCTCGGTAGTCCCGGAGGGGCGCGTGGTTGAGCGACCATGCGGGTGTCCATCTATGGAATTTCCATAGATGGACGTCCTTCGGGACGCCTGATCCGTGGGCGGGGCCAAGTTGATGGCCTCCGCTGGGACGATTCCGCTTACTTCCGCGCAATTGCGGGGAAGTTTCCGTCCTTGCCGTTGACCAAGTCCGATGCCGGCTGCCAGCAGCGCCGCGCGGAGCTTGGCGATGCGCCCATAGACCGTCGTCCGAGTACATCCCAGAAAACGGCTGGCCTCGGTGGGCGACATCCAGCACAAGGCCTGGGCCACTTCGGCCAGCGGCGTCGGCAGTGTGACAATCACGCGCTCTACGTCCAAGCGCAACTCCCATTGCGGGGCCGGTGATGGAAGGTGGGCGACGCCCCGACATTTCTGGAGTGGGTTCTGGGGATGGTCTTCCGGCAGCGGCTCGGTGAGGATGGACACCACGCGGCGCTGCGCCAGGCGGTGCCGCAGAATCCTCAGGAGCTTCCGGTCCATGACCCGCCAGGCGAAGGTGCCGAGCGACGCGCGCCGGCCGTCGAACATTGCCAGCCGCTGATAGAAGTCCAGCAGGAGTTCGCTTTCGACGTCTTCCAGCTCGTCCGGTACGATCCCGCAGCGACCGAGCGCCGAGAGGGCCTTCCGGTGGGCCACTTTGCGAGCGATGGTGTAAACGCTCTCGAAGGCCAGCCTATCCACGACGCCCTCCTGGAGCGGGAAGGAACGGGGCCAGCTCGAGTTCCAGACTGAATGGCAGACCGTCGTGGATTCGCAACACCCGGATCTCGCTGGCCTCCATGCTGCGGACACATTCGAAAAACTCGGCGACCTGCTTTTTCAGCGCGAAGTTGTGGGACGCCTCCCAGGATTGAGGCCGACCCTGGGCGCCGAACTTCACATCCCGGACCATCGTCGGCCAGGGATCCAGCACCGGCTCGCCGCATTCGATGCGCAGGAACTCGAAGCGCCCGAAGCC
>JACQDI010000164.1 GCA_016201195.1 Acidobacteriota bacterium
CAGTTCCTCGCCGACCACCAGGTGGATTTCGACCTCGCCGACGAGTATATCCTGGAATGGTATGGAAAAGCGGACGGCCGCCGCCTGGCCATCGGCCGGGCGAGCTATGAGCTGGTGGTCTGGCCCGAGGACCTGATCAACCTGCGGCGTCAGACGCTGCCGCTGCTCGAAGGCTACCTGGCGGCGGGCGGGGAGATTCTGGCGCTCGGTGCGCCGGCGGCTTACATTGATGGCCGCCCCAGCGACCGGCCGAGCGGCCTGCGTGACCGCTACGCTTCCCAGTGGCGCGCTGTTTCCGGCCTGCCCGATCTGTGGCGAGAGATTCAAAGGCGGCTGCCTCCTCGTGTGGTTCTCGACCCCCCGCTTCCGCCCGGAGTCGGTTTTTCCGAGCGATTCCTGGAAAACGGCGAGCGCGTCCTCTTCTTCGCCAACACCGGACTGGGGCCGGCGCGGGCCACAGCGAGGATCGAGGGCGGCGCGCTGGAGCGCTGGGACACCATCACCGGGCGGGTTTCTCCGGCCCATTCCCAGGCTGACAGCGGCGGAATCCGTTTCGAACTGGCCCTGGCGCCGGCCGGTTCGGAACTGTTCGTAGTGAAAAAGTCCGGCTCCGCGGCGCATCCCGAGCCGCCGGCTCGCCTGGCGCCTCTCACAGCCAAAAACTGGAAGATCCGCCCCGACGCCTCGAACGTGCTGGTCCTCGACTACTGCGATTTCTTGGCTCCCGGAATCAAACGCCAGGATATAAACACTTGGCAAGCCAACTGGCTGCTCTGGCAGGCGCACGGCTTCGAGCGCCCCGCCTGGGACAATGCCGTGCAGTTCAAGACCCGCATCTTCGACCGGAATTCCTTCCCCCCTTCCTCCGGTTTTGAGGCCACGTTTCGCTTCGAGGTCGCCGACGCGGCGGCTCTGGCCGGCCTGGAGCTGGCCATCGAAGCGCCCGAGTTGTATCGCGTTATGCTGAACGGCGGCGCGTTGTCGTTCGCCGGCGCAAACCGCTGGCTCGATCCGCACCTCCGCAGCATTGGGATCGAGAAACTCGCCCGGACCGGCGAGAACATGGTTCAGATTGCCGGCCGGCCGTTCGACGTGCGGATGGAGCTGGAGAACATCTACCTGCGCGGGAGCTTCACGGTGGCGGTGGCAGAGCGCGGCTTCCGGCTCAGCGCGCCGCCGAAGCTGGAGTTCGGATCCTGGGCCCGGCAGGGCTATCCCTTTTATGCCGGCTCGGCGTTGTATCAAGCAGATGTAGAAGCGCCGCCGGGAGCCGATCGGTTGCGAATCGAACTGGGCGAGTGGCAAGGCAGCGTGGCCGAAGTGCTGCTGGACGGCAAACCGGCCGCCGTTCTGGGATGGCAGCCCTATCGGGCCGAGGTCTCCATCTCCACCGGCGCGCACCAGATCGCCGTGCGCGTCGTCTCCACCCCCCGCAATCTCTTCGGCCCGTTCCACAATCGCGCCCGGCCTCGCATGCGGGCCTGGCCGGCGGCTTGGGCCGACTTCCCCGACCACCAGCCCGCCGGGTCCAGCTACGACCTGCTGGACTACGGGCTGCTGGCGCCGTTTACCGTCACTGCCGTTCTCCCTGCCGGGTCCCCGTCCGGCCGTCCCGGCGCTTCCAACTCCGCCGAACGTTACCCTGCTCGGTCCCCATAGCCGTTTTACTCCGGCTGTATGCGCGCCACCCGGTCGGTGATATAGGACAGTCGGTCCCACTCCGCATCCGCCGTCACCATGTCGCTCACCCCGAGGATGAAATGGCTCGCCCGTCCGTAGCGCTCGACCAACTCGTCGATGAAACGCCGGAAGTCCGCTTCGCTGGCGCTGTCGGGACAGAGCAGAATCGAAGGGATGCCGCCCCAGATGGTGATGCGGTCGGCAAAAGCTTCGCGGATCTCCTCCAGCTTGCAGCGGGTCATGGGGTAGGGGCAGAGGGAATCGGCGATATCGAAGCCGGCCGCGCGATACAGGGGCAGCAGCTTGCGATTCTCTCCGTCCGTGTGTGTCATCAAGTACTTTCCCTTGCGATGCAGCAGCTCGGCGTAATCGCGCAGCGCGGGCAGGATGTGTTTCTCGAAGAAGGGAGGGTAGGTGATCGAATCGTCGTAGTTGCCCCCCAGTAGTACCACTTCCGCCGGGGAATCGGCGGCGATGTCCTGAATGCGCTGGAAGAACGGCTGGATCTGCTCGGCCAGGCGCTCCACGGCGGCCGGGGTATCGTGCAGGGCGTAGAAGAACTGATCGAGCGGCATCAGCTCCTTCATGATGTGCTGCATGGGACAGGCTGTGCCGCTGGTGTACCCGATGACGATGCCGCGGTCGCCGATCTCGCGGCGGCGGGCCAGGTATCCGTCCAGGTGCGGCTCCACCCGCAGATGGGAAAAGATGTAGGCGACAGTCTCGAAATCGCAGGGCTGGCGGATGGCGTGTTCGGTGATCCAGGAGATAGAGGCCCCGCCGTCGAGCATCTCGTCAGTGAAGACGGTGGCGGTACGGATGGATCCCACCGGGGTGTGGTATTCGATCACCGTCTCCCGGCCTCTTCGCAACACCCGCCGCTCGACGTCTTCCAGCGTGACCTGGTAGGGAAGAACGGGCAGGTTGAAGATGCCCAAGGCCCGGTCGAGCATGTCGGTTTCGGAAGCGCAAGCGGTAAAGTCCGGTATGACCGAGTAACAGCCGACCCCCAGCCGGTCGGCGATCTCCATCAGGCTGAGCGAGCGCAGATCGGCGGGCAGGGTCCCCTGGCGCAACCGGGCCCGATGCCAGAACTCTAACCGGGGCACCCAGGGCAGGCGGTCGGGCCTCTGGCCGCGGATGGCGGCCAGGATCCGTTCACGGTCGGTCATGGCGTTTCCTCTCTTCTTAGTCTATGCTGCCAGCCATGAGCGTCAGCCCCTCCCAACAAAACCGCTTCGCCTGGCTGGTGGTTGCGCTCCTGTTCGCCGGATCGGTGCTGAACTACGTGGACCGCGCCGTGCTCGGCGTGGTCATGCCCCAGATTCGCAAGGATCTTTCCCTGAGCAATGCCGACTACGGCCTGGCGGTCAACGCGTTTCTGGTGTTGTACATGATTTTCTACGTCCTGGGTGGAAGGCTGGCGGACCGGCTGGGATGCCGGCGCATGTTCTCGTGGACCGTGCTGCTCTCGTCGGTGGCGCACATGCTGCATGCTCTGGCGCGGGGGCTTCGCAGCCTGTGCCTGTTTCGCGCCCTGCTGGGGCTGGCCGAGGGCGGCTTCTATCCGGGCGCGATGCGCGGAGCGGCCGAGTGGTTCCCGCCCGAGAACCGCGCCAAAGCCGTGGGGCTGTTCCTGTGCGGGCTCAGCGTGGGCGCTCTGGTCACCCCGCCCCTGGTGGCCTGGATCACCACCCTCTACGGGTGGAGGGCTTCCTTCCTGATAACCGGAGCGCTGGGGTTTCTGCTGGTTCCGCCGTGGCTGGGGCTGCATCGCCGCGTCGAGCGCGTCTACGGCGCCCCGGACCCAGCGCCCGCCCAAAATCGGCAATCCGACATGGACACCCCCGCCGGAGAGGATCTCTCGCTCGCCGAAGCGCTCCGCCGGCGCAAATACTGGTGCGTGCTGGCGGCCCGCGCCCTCACCGACGGGGCTTGGTACTTCTGCCTGTTCTGGATGCCGGGCTACTTTCAGGAGGCTCGCGGGTTCGACTTGCAAATGGTCGGCCAGTGGCTGTGGATCCCGTATTTCAGCGCCGACGTTGGCGCCCTGGCCGGAGCCTGGGCCTCCAGCGCGCTGATCCAGCGCGGATTCGGAGTGGACCGCGGCCGCAAGAGCGTTCTGATCCCGTCGGCCCTCCTGGGCGCGCTGGGCGGGTTCACCTGCCTGGTCTCGCGCCCTTCCTCCGCCGTCGCCCTGATCACCGTGGCTCTGTTCGGCCATCTGTCCTGGTCCTCCAACATCCATACCGTCATTACCGAGATCAGCCCGCGCCGGCACCTGGCCGTTCTCTACGGGATCACCGGCGCGGCCGGGACCTTGGCGGGCGCTCTGTCGCAGCCCTTGATCGGCCGTGCGGTCGATGCCGCCGGTTACGGGCCGGCCTTTGCCGGCTTCGGGGCGGCCTACCTGCTGGCGCTGGTCCTACTGCTCGGGGCCGGCCGGATCGAGCCGTTGCGCCGGCCGCAACCTTGACTCACTTCTATCTCCCGTTGAACTCCCGCACAGCGTCGATCATCGCCGCGATGTTCTCGACCGGCGTCAGTGCCTGGATGTTGTGAACCGCGTTGAAGACAAACCCGCCGTTGCGGGAAAAGATCTCGCAGCGCTGGAGCACCTGTTCGCGGACCGCGGCGGGCGTGCCGAACGCCAGCACCTTCTGCGTATCCACCCCGCCGCCCCAGAACGTGAGCCGGTCGCCATACGCGCACTTCAAATGCTCCGGCTCCATCCCAGCCGCCGAACACTGCACCGGGTTCAGCACGTCAAAGCCCGACTCGAGGAATGAAGGGATGAATTTCTCCACCGCCCCGCAGGAGTGCTTAAAGGTCTTCCAGCGGGTGTGTTGATGGATCCAGTCATTGACTTTCTGGTAGTACGGCATGTAAAGCTCGCGGAAGGTGTCCACCGAGCAGAACGACGAGGACTGTGTCCCGAAGTCCGTCCCGCAGATGTTGACCACGTCCACCAGATCGCCGACCGCGGCATGCAGGCGCTTGAAATTGGCCAGGGCGATCTCGCACTGGCGCTCAAAAACCTGGTGCACGTAGTGGCGCCGCGCGCGCGTGGAGATGTACCACTCGGCAATGTCGCGGATTCCCTTAGGATACTTGAGCCCCACCGCCGGCAGGACACCCACGTCACCGAAGGCGGTCCCGCCGAAACTGGCCATCACGGCTCGCCCCGTGGCCCGGGCTGCCTGCGCGAAGTGCACCAGCCAGGCCAGGTCCTCTTCCGAGACGGGGCCGAATTCTTCTACATTGTCGTCCGGGTTGAGGCGATCTTCGTCAATCGGTTCCTGGCGGATGATGGCGTCGAAGAAATAG
>JACQDI010000204.1 GCA_016201195.1 Acidobacteriota bacterium
ACGTCATGTGCGCCTGGCCGGTTGCGGGCCTGATTTCCCGCGTGCTACGTTCAAATTTCCTCTTTTATGCCGCCTCACTGCCGGCCGCTTGCCCTTCTTCTTCTACGTATCACATCGCTCGTGCTTTGTCACTCCTTTTGTGGGGCTCAGACCCAGGCGCCGCTGGGCCGGGACGAGGTCGCCTGGCAGGCCGATTCCCAGTCTACCGACGGGCGTGTCTGGCGCTACCTGCGGGGGCACGTCGAGATCCGCAAGGAACAGATGGTCCTCACCGCCGACGAGGTGGATTACAACGAGCAGACTGCGGACATCGCCGCCCGTGGCAACGTTCATTTTTCCCATAGTGGCCGCAAGGAGGACGTCTACGCCTCACGGTTCGATTACAACCTGGACACCGAGACCGGGATGTTCTTCGACGTGCACGGCACGGTCAGCTCGGCCAGCCAGGGCAACCCGCGCGTGCTCCACACCAACGAGCCGTTCTACTTTCAGGGCAAGATCGCGCAGAAGGAGGAGGACCACTACATCGTCTTCGACGGGTTTGTCACCGACTGCAAGGTGCCGCATCCCTGGTGGACCCTGGGCAGCCCGCGCTCGACCATCGTTCCGGGGCGCTACGCGCTGATGAAGCGTCCGATCTTCCGGCTCCGCAAGATCCCGTTGTTTGCCGCGCCGGCCTATTACAAGTCGCTCCAGCGGTTGCCGCGCCAGAGCGGTTTTCTTACTCCCAACATCGGCAACAGCTCGCGCCGCGGCCGCGTGCTCGGCGAGTCGTTCTTCTGGGCGGTGAACCGCAGCCTGGACCTGACCCTCGGCGGCACCTATTACAGCTCGCGCGGCTTCGCCCACCAGATCACCGGCCGCGCCCGCCCAACCGCCTCCTCGCACTTCGACCTTTACTATTTCGCGATGAACGATCGCGGCATCGGCGAGGGACCGGACAAGCACAAGCAAGGCGGCCGCCTGGTGTCGGTCAACGGGCGGACGGAGCTGCCCTGGGGTTTTCACGGCGTTGTCAACATCAATTACTTGAGCTCGCTCGAGTTCCGGTCGGCCTTCACCGAGACGCTCAACGAGGCCATTTTCTCCGAGGCCCACTCGGTCGGCTTCGCCACCAAGACCTTCTCCACGTTCTTTATCAACGCCGCGCTGGTGCGCAACGAGAACTTCCAGACCACCGAGGCGGGCAACACCATCGTCATCCGCAAGTTCCCCAGCCTGGAGTTCAACAGCCGGGAGCATGAAATCGTCCGCGGGCCTGTTCCGCTCTGGTTTACCCTGGACTCGGCCGCCGATCTGCTGGGCCGCACCCAGCGAGAGTTTCAGACCCGCCAGCTCTCCGAACGCATCGATTTCTTTCCCAGAATCTCCTCCCGGCTGGACTGGAAGGGATTCCACCTGGTGCCGACGTTTGGATTGCACGAAACGCACTACGGGGAGCAGAGGCGCCCCGACGGGACCATCTCCGGCGAGGGCTTGCTGCGGTCGGCTCGGGAGATTTCGCTCGAGCTGGCGCCTCCGCCCCTGGAACGGATCTTCCAGGGCCCATGTTCGCCGACAAGCTCAAGCACGTCATCGAGCCCAACGTCTCCTACCGCTATGTGACCGGCGTGCCGGATTTCCAGAAGGTCATTCGCTTCGACGAACGCGACCTGCTGACCAATACCAACGAGGTCGAGGTTTCGCTGACCAACCGGTTCTACGGCAAGCGGGAGCAGAGCGGCGTGGTGCGCGAGCTGCTGACCGTCGAGCTGTGGCAGCGCCGGTATCTCGATCCGAACTTCGGCGGGGCGCTCGTCCCCGGCGCGCGCAACGTGGTGCTTTCCACCATCGGGCTGACCCCGTTTGCCTTTGCCGATACGCCGCGCTCCTACTCGCCGGTGGTCAGCGTGGTGCTCGTCCAGCCTTACCGGAACTACACGGTCGAATGGCGCAACGACTACGACCCGCTGCGCGGCAAGCTGGTCGCGAGCGGCGTGACCGGCGACGCGGTGGTCCGGAATTTCGCGCTGTCGGTCGGCCACTACGCCGTCCGGTCCGACCCCGTGCTCACTCCCCCCAGCAACCAGTTGCGCGGCATGGTCCGCTACGGCTCGGTGAACAAGCGCGGGTGGAACATGGGCATGAACGCGGTCTACGATTACCGCATCGGCATCCTGCAATACGCCAACACGCAGGTGACCTACAACACCGACTGCTGCGGTTTCAGTGTGGAGTGGCGGCGCTTCGCGTTGGGCACCACGCGCAACGAGAACCAGTTTCGCCTGGCGCTCTCGCTGGCCAACATCGGCTCGTTCGGCAATTTGAAAAAGCAGGAGAAGATGTTCTGACGGCGGATCGCGGATTGTGGATCGTGGGCCCCTCGCTGCGGAGCCCACGATCCACGTTCCACGATCCACAAATGAAACGCTACGCCAAGCTTGTTGCCCGGCTGCGGGTGCCCTCGGGCTTCGTGGTGGCGGCCCTGTACGGAAGCTTCGCGCGGCCTAACGAGGCGCTGCTGGGGGCCGGATTGCTTGTTGCCCTCCTGGGGCTGCTGCTGCGCGCCTGGGCCGCCGGCCACCTGGCCAAGAATCTGAGCCTCGCTACCACTGGACCGTTCGCGTACACGCGAAATCCCCTGTACCTCGGCACGCTCGCCGCCGCCGCTGGCTTCGCCGTGGCCGGCCGCAACCTGTGGCTGGCCGCGGTGCTGTTGCTCTACTTCGCGGTTGTGTATCTACCGGTAGTCGGCGAAGAGGAAAGCCACCTGTGCAAACTGTTCCCCGAGTACGCCGCCTACGCCGCCCAGGTCCCCCGCCTCTGGCCCCGCCGTTCGCCGGCCTTCCCCGGCGGGCGCTTCCAATGGAAGCTCTATTTGCGTAACAAGGAATACCAGGCCCTGGTTGCCTACCTGGTGGTGGCAGCGCTGCTGGCGGGAAAGCTATAATCCGGTACCTGTTACAATTCCCATATGGCATTTCCCATCCATCGGCCGCGCCGGCTGCGGCGCAGCGAGCTGCTGCGCTCCATGGTGCGCGAAACACGCCTGGAGCCGGCTAACTTCATCTATCCCCTGTTTGTCTGTCCGGGTGAGGGCGTGAAGCGCGAGATCGGCGCCATGCCCGGCAACTACCAGATGTCGGTCGACCACATCGTCCGCGAATGCGCCGAGGTCGCCTCGCTGGGCATCCCGGCGGTGATCCTGTTTGGGCTGCCGGAGAGCAAGGACGAAGAGGCCTCCGGCGCCTACGCCGAAGACGGCGTCGTGCAGCGGGCAGTTCGCGCGATCAAGAAGGAAGTGAAGAACCTGATCGTGGTGACCGATGTATGTCTGTGTGAGTACACCAGCCACGGGCACTGCGGGCGGATCGCGGGCGGCGACGTGGACAACGACTCGACCCTCGAGCTGCTGGCCCGCACGGCGCTGTCGCACGCGCGGGCGGGAGCCGATCTGGTCGCTCCCTCGGACATGATGGACGGGCGCGTGGCGGCCATCCGGCGCGCGCTCGATGAAAATGGTCTTCCCGGCGTGCCCATCCTGGCCTATGCGGCGAAATACGCCTCGGTTTTTTACGGGCCGTTCCGCGAGGCCGCCGAGTCGGCGCCGCAGTTCGGCGACCGCCGCGGCTACCAGATGGATCCGGCCAACCAGCGGGAGGCGCTCAAGGAGATCGCCCTCGACATCGAGGAAGGCGCCGACATCATCATGGTCAAGCCGGCCATGCCGTACCTGGACGTGATCTGGCGCGCCAAGCAGGAGTTCCGCCTGCCCCTGGCCGCTTACCAGGTGAGCGGCGAGTACTCAATGATCGTGGCTGCGGCGCGCAACGGATGGCTCGATCTGGAGCGCGCCATGTTCGAATCGCTCACCGCGATCAAGCGGGCCGGGGCCGACCTGATCCTCACTTACTTCGCCAAAACAGCGGCGAGGGCGCTGTGACCGGGCCAGAAAGCCACAGAGGCACAGAGACACAGAGCAACTCAATGTTCCCGGCGCCTCTGTGTGTCTGTGGCTTTCTGTTTCTCTTGCTGCCGGTCTTGACCCAGGCGGCCACGCTCGCCCAGCGCCTGGAAAGGATCCTCAGCCAGCCGGCGGCGCGCCGGGCGTTTTGGGGGATCAAAATTGTTGATCTCGATTCGGGACAGACGCTTTACCAGCTCAACGCGGAGCGGTTTTTTGTCCCTGCCTCGAACGCCAAGCTGTTCTCGACCGCGCTGGCCCTGGTGCGGCTGGGGCCGGAGCACCGGTTCCTGACGCGACTGGCCGCGACCGCGCCGCCCGACGCCGAGGGGCGCATCGCCGGAGAGCTGGTCCTGGCCGGCGGCGGGGATCCGAATTTTTCCTCCCGCGTGCTGCCCTACGAGAAGCAGACCGCGTTCGGCGCGAACCGCCTGGAGCCGATCGAGGAACTGGCGGCGCAGGCCGCTGCCGCCGGGGTGCGCGAGATCAGCGGCGACATCGTCGGCGACGACGCGTTCTATCCCTGGGAGCGCTATCCGGATGGATGGTCCTATCACGATATATTGGGCCAGGACGGGGCGCCGGTTACCGCCCTGGTGTTCAACGACAATGTGGCCGCGCTGCGGATCCGGCCCGGCCACGCGCCCGGCGAGCCGGCGTCGGTGAGCGTGGACCCGCCGGTTCCGTATTTCCGGATCGACAGCCGGATCCGAACCGTCGCCGCTGCGCCACGCCCCATCGGTGTCGACCGCGGGTTTGACGAACAGTCGCTGCGGCTGTGGGGGGAGATCGCGGCCGGCGGCGCGGGCCGCGCCGAAGTGGTGGCCATCGCCGATCCGGCCCTGTTCGCTGCCCAGGCCCTGCGCGACGCGCTCGCCCGGCGTTCCATCACGGTGCTCGGCCGTGCGGTCAGCCGCCACGCGTTTCCCGGCGAGCCCGCCGCCGAGTATCCCTGGACCCTGGCCTCGTGCTCCTCCATGTCCCTGATCGAGGTTCTGCGCGTTATCAACAAGACCAGCCAGAACCTGCACGCCGAGCTGGTGCTGCGAGCGGCGGCGCGCGAGCGGCGGGGCGCCGGCTCGATCGAGGCCGCACTAGCCGAGCTGAAAGAGTTCCTGCACGAAGCCGGCGCCGGCGATTCGGACTTTTTTCTGCGCGACGGCTCCGGCCTTTCCCGTAAGGATCTGGTCACGCCCTCTGCCCTGGTGGCCGTGCTTGCCTATATGTGGCGTTCCGCCCACCGGGAACTGTGGCTCGAAACGCTACCCGTCGCCGGCTCGGACGGCACCCTACGGGGACGGTTCCTGAAGACGGACGTGGCGGAGCATCTCCAGGCCAAGACGGGCAGCTTGAGCCATGTGGTGGCACTCTCGGGGTACCTGGAGCCGCCCAGCGGTCGCCATCTCGCCTTTTCCATCCTGGCAAACAACTTCAACGGTCCGGCAGGCCCGTTTCGGGCGGTCGTAGACCGACTCTGCGCCGAGATTTTTCAATAGGTTACGACCGGATCTGCGTGGGCCGCGGCCGGCCCCCTGGCCGGCTCCCGAAATGAACTTGAGAACCTCGCGGCGCCGGGAGTACTACGAAGAGGTATATAAGTTCCACCGGGGCCGCCTTCCCAGTCGAGTGTTCCCGGATCAAAGCCTTATCACCGGCCGCGCGTTCGTCACGGGATCGGGGTTTAGCGTGTCACGATTACTTCGCGGAGATTATCCTTGGCCAGGAAAAACTTCACCGAGTGGAAATTGGCAAACAGGCGCTCCAGGCTGCGGTTGTTGAAGGCGCGGGGCAGGGGCCGTGACAGGCGCGGCTGCAAGCGCAGGGTCTGGTGGTCGCGGATCTGGTAGCGGCAGACGTGCACCGTTTCACCCTTGGCGAGGGTGTGAAAGAACGTCAGCAGGGTGCCGCCGGGCTTGAGGATGGCGTGCAACTGCGAGACGACAGGGGGCAGCAGCTCTTCTTCCAGAAACTCCAGCGTGTCCCAAACCAGGATTCCGTCAAACTGCGCGGGCGGGAAGTGCAGGTTTTCGCGGATGAACCGCGCGGCCGGGTTCGCGCGCTGCTCCTGCTCGCGGGCCGTGGCGTGGAGGCGTTCCAGGCCCACCAGCAGGTCCTCTGTATAGAGCTTGTGGCCCTGCAGGGCGATGATGTTGATGTTGGCCTGGGAGGCGCCGCCCAGGTCCAGGATGCGCATCCTGCTTTCGTGGGGCAGGTTTTCGAAGAACTGGCGCAAGCCGTTACTGGACCGGTCCATCTCCATAGGGACACGGGGCTGCCGCAGCGAGTGTTCGAAGCCGTGAGCCGCCAACACTCCTGCGCCGTTCGGCGATAGTGCACCGTTGGGCCGAAACAAACCTCGAATTCTCTGGCCGAGCACGAACGTCCTCGGATGCGACGTGCCGCCACGCCGGGCGGCCGCCGGTTATATTTTCCGCGGTTCCACGGCGCCCGCCACTTGCAGAGACGGCTGCACCGGAGGCTTAGTTGCCGAAGTCAGGGAGGGCCTCGGCGTCTCCGTCTTCTGGCCCGGCTTCGAGATGTCGATGCTGCCTTTGAAGTAGGCGCCATCTTCGATGATGATTCGCGCCGTGGTCAGATCGCCCAGCAGCGATCCGGTTTTGCGGATCTCGATTTTGTCACCGGCGTGGACGTTGCCGTTCAGCGTGCCCTGCACCACGATCTCGCGGGCGATCACGTTGGCTTCCACCTTGCCGTTGGGGCCCACCGTCAGCGAATGATCGCGCAACTCGATGCTGCCCCGCACCTCGCCGTCCACGTATAAGTCCTCGCTGCCGCTGATCTCGCCTTTCACTATGACCGATTTGCCGATATGAGCCTGGACGAGCCGCGCCGCGGGCTCGCTGGGTCTCGCGATCGATGGTGACGCCACGGGTGTTACCTCCAAAGGATTCACCGGCGGCGCGCTCGGCAACGGCCGAGGCGCCGGCGGCGGGTTGTCTTTCTTGCCCCACATACTGTACTCCGTTCCAGGTAAAGTATCCATGTTATAGCTTTTAGTTCCGAAAAAAAACAGTAGACTGGAAAAATGTTGAGGTCTCTGTATGGTTAAGCCCCCGGTGGTATGCCTCAGCCACCGGGCGCCCTATCGGACGCGCTGGCTGCGGGTCGAGGAACACCGGCTGCGGCTGCGCGCCACCGGCCAGCCGATCACCTACAGCTTCATCGTGGCGGCCCGCTCGGTTTCCGTGGTGGCGGTGACCGCTGAAAAGCGCATTCTGATCCTGCGACAGTACCGCTACCCCACCCGGGGCTACAACTACGAGCTGCCCGGAGGCGGGGCGGGCCGGATACCGCTTCTCCGGGCCGCTCAAAAGGAACTGGAGGAAGAAACGGGCCGACGGGCCGGCAGGCTCCGCAAGCTCGGCGAGTACGTGGTCTATTCCGGGCTTTCGAGCGAGATTTGCCACGTGTTCCTGGCTACCAACCTGCGCCCCGGACGCCAGCAACTTGAAGAAACCGAACACCTTACGGTCCACGAGGTGACCTGGCCGCAGCTCCAGCGGATGGTCGCCCAGGGACGGTTCCGGGACGGCATGGGTCTGGCTTCGTTGAACATAGCCGGGCCTGCCTTGCGACGGTTGACCCGGTAAGAAAATACCTTTCACCACCAAGACACCAAGACACCAAGAAAACCAAAAGAAAATCTTGGTACCTTGGTGTCTTTGTGGTGAAAAGGTAGCTTTTTACCGGGTCCAGATGGTGGCGCAGCCGGTGCTATTCGTCGTGCCGGCGCGCCAGGCCACGCCCTGGGGGCCCGGCCGCAAGCCAGAGGGCACGACGGCGTTGACCTGATAGACGCCCGCGAACCCCGGGGCCAGCCCGGCGAAAGTCACCTGGGCCCGACGCCCGCCGATCTGCACTTCCGGTGGGAACACCCGAGCCGGCGGAGCCGAGGGCGCAGCCACCCCCGCCGGGACAAACGGCTCTGCCGGCCCCAGGCCCGTTCCGTAGATCTCGAGCGTCTCACCTGCCTCAGCCGGCTTGTCCTTATCGGCGACGACTGCGGTGTGGCCGTGCAGCGCGGCGCCCTGGCAGCCGCCTCCCGGCAGTAGCGCGAAGAAGATGGCGGGGGCGAAGGCCCGGACGTCGGCAGCACCGGCAGCGGGCATCGCGCCATCGGCAAAGCGGAACTGGAACGCCGCCGGGCCTTCAGAAACCTCCGGCGGCAGTTGCGCGTTCACCTGCCACGGCGTGACGGCCACCAGCGGCGCTGGGCGTCCATTGACCAGCAGGGAGACCCCGGCCAGCGTCTCGGGCAGCGGGAAGCGAGTTGCCGCAGTCACAGTGTCGGGGGCGAGGTTCTGGCCGTAGGCCGTGAACAGGGATCCCGGCGAGGGTGGGGAAAAGTCGATCAGGCCGCTGACGCCGCCCTGGTTCAGCGCCCGGGGCGCGTAGACCGGGCGCAGGTTCTTGCCGTCGGCGTCGACCGCGTAGAGCGCCCCCCGCTGGCCGTCGCGGGGGCCGATGCTGAGCACCACCCGCGAGCCATCGTCGCTGATCACCGGTTCGAACGCCGCCGACATCTTGAAGCTGGTGAGCGCGCGCAGGCCGGTCCCGTCGGCCCGGACCAGGTAGATCTGCCCGCCCTGGACGAAGGCCGCCAGGCTGCCGTCGCCGGAAATCGAGGGCGTCGCGCCGGAAGCCAGGGAACGAAGGCCCGTGCCGTCGGCGCGCACGACCCACACTTGGCTGTCCTTTTCAAAGGCGATGGTGTTGCCGTCAGCGCTGATGGCGGCGTTAAACGCGAAGACCGATGGGTCATTGCCGAATTTGGTCACCGGCCGAACGTTGGTCCCATCCAGGTTGCAGAGATAGACGTCGGTGGCGGTCGCCGCAAAGTTTGGGCCGGCAGGGGCGCTGCTGGTGAAGACGATCTGCCCGTTTTTGCTGATGACCCGTTGCGGGCCCGGCGCCAGGCCTCCGCTGAACACTGGCAGGCGCGTGAGCCCCGTGCCGTCGGCGTTGACCAGGAAAAACGGCTGCTGCCGGCGCACCGAGTAGAGGACCTTGGCTCCGTCGGCGGTCAGGTGCGGGGTGTTGACGCAGTGGAAGAAGCAGTTGGCGCAAAGCGGCTGGATGCAACCCTCTTTGTCCACGGCCACCGTGCGATCCGCGCCCGTGGCCACGTCCACGACATGCACCTCTTCGATGCTCGGGCCGAGCAGCGCGGTCAAGGCGACCCGGGAGCCGTCGGCGGAGATGGCCACCGCGCTTGCGCCCTGGGGCGGGCGAGGGTCGCCCGCCAGGCGGGTCAGCCTGCGCAGGCCTGCGCCGTCCTGCGCTGTTAAATATATATCTGTGATAGCCAGGGTGGCCCCGTCCGGGGTGATGGCCGCGCCGAAAGCGACCTTCTGGCCCGCACCGTCCACGGCCGCCGGCAGCAGGGTGATCGGCCGCCCAATAAAGACGGGAATGGCGCTTTGGGCCGCCAGCACCGCCGGCCACAACCAGATCAAACGCCCGAGCTTCACACTGTTTATTGTAGGATACGTCACTGATGCGGGGCCGGCTCTGATGATGGCCGCTGCGGAAGCGACCTTCCGGCCTGTGCTGTCCCTGTAGGAGATGTCCTGATGCGACACCCGCTGGATCGGATTCCCAAGCGCTGGCCGCGAGTGGCGGCGCTGTTGCTCCTGCTCGGGTTGACCCACTGGCTGCGGCCCCGGCCGCCCGAGCCGGGGCGGAGGCCCCCTGGGGGATCGTGTCCCTGGAACTGGCCTTTACCCCGGAGCGCGCGGGCCGCATGATCGCCTCCTGGGGCCCAGCCCAGGATGCGGCGATCCGGCTCCAGGCCCAGGACGATATCTGGCTGTTCGTTTATTCCACTACCCTGGCACTGGCCTGCGTGATGGCCGCCGGACGCTTTGCCGGCCTGGTGGCCTGGGCCCAGTGGCTCGCCGGGCTTTTCGATTTTCTCGAAAACCGCGCCATCGCCCGGATGCTCGCTGGGACGGTAGCAGCCCCTTGGCCGCAGGTGGCGGGAGCCTGCGCTTCCCTCAAGTTCCTTCTCGTCCTCGGGGGTCTCCTGTACCTGGTGTGGCGTCTCGGTGATGCGTTGACAAGGGTGCGAAGGCTGCGTGGCTAAAACGTCAGGCGCAGTCCCATCTGCATGATGCGAGGGTCGGTGGTGCCGTTGATCTGACCCGGATTGGCCGCAGTGATGTTGCTGCGCGGGTTGGACAGGTTGGCGTGGTTCAGGGCATTGAACATTTCCCAGCGGTACTGCAACCCCCAGGACTCGCGCGGCCGGAAGGTTTTGAACAAAGCGAAGTCGAGGTTCCAGCGGCCCGGGCCGGTGAGGATGTTGCGGCCGGCGTTGCCGTAACTTCCCATGGGCGGCAGGAGGAAAGCGGCGGGATCGAAGTACCTGTTGATGAGATCCTGGCGCGAACGGCCGGTGTCGAGAAAGGGCTTGCCGACGACGTTGGGGCGCTGCGTGCCGGCGCCGGAGAAGGCGCGGTCCTGACCGCTGACCACGGTGAAGGGGCTGCCGGCCTGGGAGACGAGGATGCCGTTCGACTGCCAGCCGCCCAGAATCCACTTCCCCGGCCCTGACTTGGGCGAGGGAAGCTCCCAGAGGAACGAGCTGACCCAGCGATGGCGGATGTTGAAGTCGGCCAGGCCCTTGTCGGCGCGCAGATTTAGCGGGTCCTGGCCGTTGAAGCTGTCCACCTCGAGGGACGTGCCGTCGAGGGCTTTACTGAAGGTATAGCTGGTGAGCAGTGTGAAGCCCCGGCTGAACCGCTTGTTCAGGGAGAGTTGCAGGGCGTGGTAGGTGGAGTTGATGACGCTCTGGTAACTGGTGATGCTGGCGTAGTTGGGGGCGTAGATGCGGCGGTTGTCGACGTTTGCCAGCGTGGCGCCGGGGCCGAAGAGGGCGGGATTCAGCTCGTTCCGGATGGGGAGGCGGGTCCCTTTGGTGCCGACATAGGCGGCGGTGAACAGGTAGTGAGGAGCCAGCTCGCGCTGGATGTTGAGATTCCATTGCTGGTTATACGGGGCCACGACGCTGGGGTCGACGGAGAGCCCGACGGTGACAGGCAGCAGGAATTGGTAGGCGGCGCGCTCCTGTTGAGTGGCCGGAGGCGCGTAGGGGAAGGGATTAACGCGGCCGGCATAGGGATCGCTGAAGCTGCGGGGCTGATTGACGGTGATCTGGAGGGAGTAGGGCGGGGAATTGACGAAGTGGCTGACCTCGTGGAGACGGGGGGTGTCGTAGAAGATGCCGTACGCGCCGCGGATGCTGGTCTTCTTGCTGCCGAAGGGGCTCCAGGCGAGGCTCGCACGGGGCGCGAGGTTGTTCCAGTCGTTCGAGGCGCCGCCGCGGGGAATGCCAGGATCGTTGGCATAGACCAAGCCGGCGGGCGCGCTCGGAAACAAGCGGGACTGCTGGCCGGGGCGGAAGACGGTCAGCTCGTCGTCGGCGGAGTAGAACGGGAAGAAGGGCTCCCAGCGCAGGCCAAATGACAGGGTCAGGTGGGGATGAGCCTTCCAGTCGTCCTGGAGGTAGAGCGAG
>JACQDI010000205.1 GCA_016201195.1 Acidobacteriota bacterium
TCCCCCCGGACTACTCGATGAAGAAGGGCGAGCTGGAGGTAACCAACCACATCCGCAACTTCATTGATTGCGTCCGCTCCGGCCAGCCCCCCGCTGCGGCATCGACCGCGCCTTCGAAGAAGCCGTGGCCGTCGTAATGTCAGTCGATTCCTACTTCAAAGAGCGCAAGGTCAAGTGGGACCCGGTCAGCGAGCAGATCGTGTAGCACCGCCCCGCCTAAGTGAAAAAATGCCCCCTTCCTTGATTTTTGCCTTTTGCCTTTTGTCTTTTGACTTTTGCCTTGCCTTTGGTTTTCGCTCCCCCTACCTCTCCCCCTCCAGCCCAAACGCAAACACCGCGTGCCCCGCCGCGATCGCCACTTGCTGCATCCCCTCGCTCAGGTAGCTGACCGGATTAGCGAAGATACGACCGCCCGTGGGGAACCGCCAAAGCAGCTTGCCCGTGGTGTCGTCGAGCGCAAAGAAGTCGCCTTCGTGCGCTCCTGCAAACACCAGCCCGCCGGCCGTCGTCAGCACGCCGCTCCAGGAGGGCGAGTACATCGGGAACTCCCACTTCACGTTCCCCGTCGCCGGCTCCAGCGCCTTCACCGCGCCCTTCGCCTCCTCCCCCGGCTTCGAGATGAACCGCCCGGCCAGAAACCAGCTCCCCTCTTTGTATTCGTCTCGCCGCGAATAGAACACCCCGCCCTCGTCCCGCGTGTTCACGTAAAACAATTTCGTCATCGGGCTATAAGACGGCGCGTAAAAATTCGTCGCCCCCGGCGAGTTCGGATACACCAGCGTCCCTTTCTCGGTCGGCTCAGTATTGGGAAGACGCGTCGGCCGCCCCTTCGCGTCGAGGCTCGCCTGCGCCCAGGTCTGCCGCACGTACTGCTTGCCGAGCAGGTACTCCCCCGTCACCCGGTCGAGCACGTAATAGAACGCGTTCCGGTTTGCAAACAGCATCAGCTTGCGCGGCTTGCCCCCGAACGGCAGATCCACCAGCACCGGCACCTGCGTCGAATCCCAATCGTGGATGTCGTGCGGGGTGAACTGGAAATACCATTTGAGCTTCCCGGTGTCGGCGTCGAGCGCAATCACGCTGTCCGAGTAGAGGTTGTCGCCCGTGCGCGTCTCGCCGTTCCAGTCCGGCCCCGGATTTCCCGTGCCCCAGTAAACCAGGTTCAGCTCCGGATCGTAGGTCCCGGTCACCCAGGTCGCCGCCGAGCCATATTTGTAGCTGTCGCCCTCCCAGGTCTGGGTCCCCGGCTCGCCCCGCGCGGGCACCGTCCAGAACCGCCACGCCCGCTTGCCCGTCTTCGCGTCGTAGGCGTCGAGGAATCCGCGGATGCCGAACTCCCCGCCCGCGATTCCCACCACGATCTTGTCCTTCACCGCGAGCGGCGCCACCGTCATCGAGTTCCCGCTCTTATAAGGGGCCGCCTCCACGTCCCAGGCCACGTTGCCCGTCAGCGCGTCCAGCGCCACCAGGTGCGCGTCCAGCGTCGCCACGTATACCTTGTCGCCGAGCACAGCTACCCCGCGGTTCACTCTCCCGCAGCACACCCGCACGCCATCCGGCAGCACCCGCCGGTAGCGCCACAGCGGCCGCCCCGTCCGCGCCTCGAGCGCCGTCACGTCGCTCGGCGGCTCCGAGACATACATGATCCCGCTCACCACCACCGGCGACGCCTCGAACTTGTCCGTCTTGTCGATCTGGTAGGTCCACAGCGGCTTGATCGACGCGGCGTTCGCCTTGTTCAACTGTGTCAGAGCGGAGTGGCGGTGCCCCAGCGTATTTCCCGAAAACGTCAGCCAGTTGCCCGGCATCTGCGCCGCGTTCCGGATCTGCTCCCACCTCACCTGCGCCGCCATCGGCAGGGCGACTCCCAGTATTGCCATCAGGCATCTCATCATGATGACCCACCTCGCAGCGAAAACAGGTACGCCACCAGATCCTCCAGCTCCTGCCCGCTCATCCCCTTGTAGCTCGGCATAGTCGATTTGCCCAGTTCCTTGTGCACCTCCGCCAGGTCGCTCTTGCGCAGCGAGTGAATCCGGTCGGAGAAATCGCGCACCTGGATCGAGAAAGTATTCTCATTGAGCCGCGCCCCGGTGATCTTTTTCCCGTCCTTCGTGGTGATATTCACCAGCACAAAGCCGCCGGCGATCGACGCCTCCGGATCGACCAGCGACTGGCGCAGGTTCCCCGGGCTGCGCTTGGCGCCCACGTCGCTCAGGTCGGGCCCCTGCCGCCCGCCCCGCCCGGCCACCATGTGGCAGCTCCCGCAGTTGCCCTTTCCCCAGAACAGTTGCTCGCCGCGCCCCGCGTCCCCCGGCAGCCGCTCCGCCGCCGGACGCGCCATCGCCCGCACGTAGGCCACAAGCTGCCACGCCTCCTTGTCGCTCAAGCCGATCGCCGGCGGCATGTCCGTCCCCGCAATGCCGTTCTGGATCACCTGAAACATCGCCGCGTCGCTCGGCGCGTGCGGCAATCGCGGGCTCCTCAGATTCGCCGCCATGCCGTCATCGCCGCGCCCAGGGCA
>JACQDI010000206.1 GCA_016201195.1 Acidobacteriota bacterium
GAGTCAACATTGTCATTTTCCCCTTAGCCAGGATTCCCATTTGGGCGCCCCGGATGCGGACAGTATACACCCACCAGCCTCGGCCGCGACCAGGTTTTTCGCGCAGATTTTTTCGTGCCGCCCGGTGAATGGAATCGATTCGCTTCGGCCACTGAATCACAACACCTGGGCGGCTGAGCGCGGGATCAGAACGGGTCTGCGAGCCGAACCGGCAGTCCGGTCCGGGTGCTTTCGTAGACGGCGTTCGCGATCTCGACGGCGCGGAAGCCGGCGAAGCCGTCGGCGAGGCTGACAGCGCCGGACCCGGCTCCCTGCGCCAGCTTCACGAAGTCCTGGAACTCTTCCTGGAAGGCCAGCGTGGTAGTCGTCTGCCAGCCGCGAAATTTCTCGCGCAGGATGATCTCCGGATAGAAGTGAAACTCGCGTTGGCGCCGGCCGCCGGGCTTGTCGAGGTAGATGGCCATGGCGAACATCGGCGCGTAATAAGCTCGCGCCATGCCGCGGTCGCCGTAGGCTTCCACGAAGAAACGGTAGCCCTTCCACTCGGTCCAGGTGGCGTGCAGGGTGGCGACCCGGCCCGAGACGCCGCGCAGCAGGGCGAAGCCGTTGTCCTCCGAGCGGTCGAGATTCCAGACGCCGGTGGTGGCCACGCCGTAGACCTCGCGCACGTCGCCCAGGATGTAGCGCACCAAGTCGATGATGTGGATGCCCACATCCATCAGCGCTCCGCCGCCGATTGCGTTCTTGCTATACATCCAGGGGGCCTGGAACTCGCTGAGGCCAGTGTGCCCGGCGAAGGCGCGCACATGGTCGAGCGTGCCGATGCGCCCGCTGGAGAGCGTCTGCTTGAGGAATTTCACCGCCGGGAAGTAGCGGTGATTGAAGCCGGTGGTGAGGACGCGATTCGCGCGTCGCGCCGCCTCGACCATGCGCCGGCAGGCGTCGAGGGAGTTGGAAAGCGGCTTCTCGCACAGCACGTGTTTGCCGGCGGCGACGGCGGCCAGGGTGATCTCTTCGTGGGATGCGGGGGGAGTCGAGACCACGACCGCCTCTACGTCGCAGCTCTCGAGCAACTCCTGGTATCGCGCGAACGACGTCGCACCGGGCGGGGCTGCGGCGCGGGCTCGCTCCGGATCAGCGTCCGCCACCGCCACGAGGCGGCAGCCCGGCAATTGGGCAAGCGCCTGTGCGCGTATCCGCCCGATCCCGCCCGCGCCGATTAGTCCGAAGTTCACTCGTTAGGGCCAGCCAGAGGCTTAGCCTACAGTGTATGATGAAACGTTTTCATGGCCAAATTCGAAGACGTCTGGGCGCTCAGCCTCGGCGTGATCGCCGTCGCATCGAAGGCGCTGCGACGAAAGCCCCGGATCCCTCCGGCCGGCCCTCTCGACGACGGCATCTCCGTGGTGATCCCCTCCCGCCAAGGTCGCCACCTGCTCGAACACATGCTCCCGGGCGTGGAAGCGGACCTCGCGCCAGGGGAAATTATCGTCGTCGATAACGGATCGAGCGACGGCACGGCCGAGTTTCTGCGCTGCGCCCATCCGAGAGTCCGTTGCGACCCGCACCCCGAGCCGCTTTCGTTCGCCCGTGCCGCCAATCGCGGCGCTGCCCTCGCCCGATGCCGCCGGGTCTGCCTGCTCAACAACGACATGGAGGTCTCGCCCGGCTTCTTCCTGGCCCTGGAGGAAGCCTTCCAGGAGGATCCGTCGTTGTTTTCCGCCTCGGCCCAGATCTTCTTTCCCGACGGCGTGCGTCGCGAGGAAACGGGAAAGACGGCTATGCGCCGCCCCGAGCAGCTTACCCCTGATGACTACCCGGTCTTCTGCGACCTGCCCCTCGACGGGGAGAACTTCAGCCCCGTGCTCTACGGCAGCGGCGGCTGCTCGCTCTACGATCTGGCCAAGTTCCGCGAGTTGGGCGGGTTCGACGAGTTTTACGAGCCGGCCTACGTCGAGGATCTGGACCTCGGCTATCGGGCCTGGCTGCGGGGCTGGCCTTCGGTCTACGTCTCGGGCGCTCGCGTGCTGCACCGGCACCGGGCCACGTCGTCGCGGTTCTACACGCCGGAGCAGTTGAGCCGGCTGCTGGAGCGAAACCACGTCCGGTTTCTGCTGCGGGCGATTCAATCCCCCGAGATTTTCAGCCGCTACTACCGCCATGCCCTCGCCCGGCTTCGCCGTGTGGCGCCGGAGCAGCTCTCGTGGGTATCGAGCGCGCGCAAGGTATTCGACGCGGCGGCGCGGGCGCGCCAGGGCGGGCATCTCAGCGAGCAGGAAATCCTGGATCTGACCAGCGGGGCGGTTCGCGTTTTTTCCGGCCACGCTCCTCTAGGCGGCGTTCACCTCGCTTACGCCCGTCCGCGCTCGCTGCCTGACGAGGCATTGCTCCAAAGGCATCGAACGGTCATCCTGGTGGACTCGACGGCCGGGGAAGGCCCTTACCGGGCAGCCCTCAAAGAGATCGAAAGACGATATCCTGAGAAGTCATGATTCCGGGCCTGCTGGTGATGAAGTTTGGCGGTACGAGCGTCGGGGCGGCCGACCGGATCTCCGCCGCGGCCGACCTGATCGTCCAAGCGAGACAGGACCACCCCGTGTTAGCCGTGGTCTCGGCCATGGCGAAGGTCACCGATACGCTGCTCGAAACCATGCGCCGCGCTGAGGCGGGAGATCTGGCGGGCATGGAGAACAACATCCGGCAACTCGAACAGCGGCATCTCGAGGTCTGCGGCGTCCTGTTCGACAGCGAACAGCAGCCTCCGCTGATTCAGGGTGTACACAAACTGCTCAAGGAATTTGACCGCATCTGCCAGGGCATGCTCATGCTGGGCGAGAAACCCCCGCGCTCGGTCGATGAGGGCGTCGCCACCGGAGAAAAGCTCACAGCGCTGCTGGTGGCCAAACTGCTGGAGACGCGCGGCATTCCCGCGGCTGCGGTCGACGCCTCGCGTGTTATCGTCACCGACGCCACGTTCGGAAATGCCTCGCCGATTCTGGACAAGACCCGCCGCCGCGCCGAGGAGGTGCTCCTGCCGCAGCTCCAATCGGGCGTGGTGCCGGTGGTGACCGGGTTCAATGGAGCCACGGCCGACGGCCGGCCCACCACGCTGGGCCGCGGCGGCTCCGATTTTTCCGCCTCCATTCTGGCCTCGGTGCTGGACGCCGAACAACTTTGGATCTGGACCGACGTGGACGGCATCATGACCGCCGATCCCGACGTGGTCCCCGATGCCGCCGTGCTCGACGAGGTCAGCTACAACGAGGCGGCGGAGCTGGCTTACAACGGGGCCAAAGTCCTGCACCCGCGTACCCTCGCCCCGCTCATCGAAAAGCAGATTCCGGTGTGGAGCAAGAACAGCTTTGCCCCGGACAAGCCAGGGACCCGCATCGTCCCTCAGATTCGCGAAGCACCGGGCGTTCGCGCCATCACCTCGCTCGCGCGCGTAGCCCTCATCACCATCGAGGCGGTGAACGCCTCCATGCAAGGAGCGCAACTAATGGCCCGCGCCCTCGACGCCCTGGCGCGGGTCAACGTGGAGGTGCTGCTGCTCTCCCGCTCGAGCTACCGGCAGAATTTCTGCATGCTGGTCCGCTCGGAGGAGCTGGAAATGGCCATGGAGAGCCTGGAATCCGCACTGGCGATCGAGCTGGCCCACGGCTACCTGTACCCGATCGCCGTCGACGAGAGCGTGGGGCTGCTGGCCATCGTCGGTGAGGGCATGCGCGGCACGCCGGGTCTCGCCGGGCGGATGTTCACCGCCATCTCGCGGGAGGGCATCAACATTATCGCGATCGCCCAAGGGTCGAGCGAGCTGACCATCGCCATCGTCGTCGAGCGAGAAAAGCTCGCCAAGGCCGTCCGCGCCGTGCACGCCGAGTGTGGCTTGGGAGAACGCCGGCGATGAATGTGGAGCTGATCTGCCGTCCCACCGAGCCGAGGGCGCTCGACCCGCACCGGACGTATCGGCAGAGCTACGGTTGAGACGCTGCGCGCAGCCTTTTTTCTTCACTGGAATAAAATATGAGGTAGGCTGCCCCCACGCCCATCGGGATCAGGCCCAGCACGGCTATCCCTTCCGCGCCCTTCCTTGGTTCCTTGGGCTTTTCGGTGAGCAACGCTTTCAACTGCTCCTCGGGGACGCCCTGCTGCCGGAGGCGTTGCATCCGCCAGATCCGGGTTTCCAGGTTGTCGGACGGTTCGCGCTGGGCAATCGCGCCCAACGCGAACAGCGACACCGCAAGTCCGATGCCGGTGAACA
>JACQDI010000207.1 GCA_016201195.1 Acidobacteriota bacterium
ATTCAGCTTCGGCTTCGCGAAACCAGCGCGTCCGGCCACCGCCGCCCCCAACGCGATTCGTGCAAACTCCCTACGATTTAAGTCCGGCATGTATCCTCTCCTCGACCGCATCATAGCGTATCATAGCTCTTGCGGCTAAGGCCCGCTGTGTTTATACTGTCAATTCGTGCTTATGGCGACGGCGTTCAAATCTCCGGAGCAAGCATCTCCACACCGCGAGGCGGCTTTCTTTTATGCGCTGTTTCTGAAGGGGCACCACGTGGAATCCCTGCGCCGGGATATCGATGTGCCGCAGGAAGTGTTTGCTAAGTGGATGCGGGCCAACCACTTTCCGCCTCCGTTCCGGGAGTCGTTGCAGCGGATGTATGACTATCGCAAACAGGTCTTAGCCATCTTCGATTCCCTGATTTCAAGCCAGGCCAGCCTTTCCCGTATCCAGTAGGTCCTACCGTCGCACGTACTTTTCCGTCCATTCGAGCGCCCGCTCATAGGCGCGGCCAACGACCGCTGGTTCGGCCCCGCCGAAGCCGTGGCCGCCGTTGGGGATCGTGATCAATTCCTGCGCAACTCCCTGGCGGGTCAGCTCCTTCGACATGGTGACGGATTGCTCATAGGGGACGTCGGTGTCCTGGTCGCCGTGCAGCAGCAGGGTCGGCGGGTAGCTCCTTGAGACGTTGCGGATGGGACAATAGCGGTCGAACGCCCTCGGTTCGCGTTCCGGATCGAAGCCCGCCACCTCTTTCGGCCACAGCCCTTGCTGGCGGCAGTAGAGATAAAACCGCGGGCGATTGTTGGGGCCGGGAACCTCCGAAATGGCCGGCCCGCCGACCGCCCGGTACGCATCCTCCTTCGACACGGCCGGCTGGCGCGAATAGAACGGGTCGGGGCGGCTATACCACGGGCCTACGATATCCCCATAGCCGTAGAGTGAGACCAGCGCGCGGGGGCGAGGCTGGACACAAAATCCAGTCATCAGGGTCAGGTACCCTCCCGCCGAGCCGCCGCTCACCCCGATGCGCTCCGGGTCAATGTGAAACAAGTCCGCCCCCTTCTCCCGAACCCACCGCCAGGCGTCCTGCACATCCTCAATGATCGCCGGCAGCTTTGTTTCCGGGGCCAGGCGATAGTCAATCGAGACGATCGTGTAACCGGCCTTCAGATACAGATCCGTCAGAACCGGATAGCGCCCGGGACCGGTGTTCAGGCCCCTTCCGCCCATGATCAACGCCCCGCCGTGGATCCAGAAGATCACCGGCCGGCGCGCGCCGCTCTCCGCCGCCCCATGCACGTCCGCCTTGATCTCACACCCGCCCGCGACTCTGTAGGTGTAAGTCTTGCCTCCGGTAAGCACAGGCGCCGCCCAAGCGCTGCCAGAGGCGGCCAGCATCTTCAAGAATCCTCTCCGTTTCACGGCTCTCTCGCCTCCCCGCGTCTCCCCGTCTCCCCGTCTCCGCGTCTCCGCGTCTCTCCTCTCTCCTCTCTCCTCTCCTCTCCTCCCTTACCTCCAAAACGCCCACCACGTCTTCTTCGAATGGCGGCGCTTGGGCGCCGGCGGCTGGAGCGGCTTGCCATCCACCACCGCCCGGGGGCGATCCACGAACAGGTCCTGGGCCAGGTCCTCGCCCCAGCGGTCGACGACGAACTCAAAGCTGCCGGCCAGCACGGGCGGACGCTCTTTCAAATCGTGCCCGTCAGAGGCGACGATGTGCGCCAGGTTGGCATCGACCAGCGCGATCGCCGCCGACTGGGCATGCCGTCCGAACCGGCCCAGCAGGGAATCGGCGGTGATCTGGATCAGGCAGCCACGGTGCACCCAGGCGGCGAGCCGCGAGCGGTGATCCCGCAGCAGCGGGTTGCGCTCCGGGTGGGTGATGATCGGCGTCACCCCGGCCTCCTGCATTCGCGCAAACACCTCCGAGGTTCCCTGCGAGATGATCAGGTCGGAAAACTCGACCAGCAGATAGCGCCCCCCATTGATGGTGAACTGGGCGGGATCGGCCAGGGCCGCCTCGATGTTGTCGTAACTCAAATGGAAGTCACAGCCCAGGTGAATCCTTGGCGACGGCCCGACTGCGGCCTGCAGTTGCCGGCGCATCTCCTCATTTCGTTCCGGAGAATACTCGTAGTTGGCGTTGGCGTGGGGGGTGGCCACCACGTCCGTGGTGCCGTTCTCGGCCGCCAGCCGGCACATGGCGATCGAGGTGGCCTCGTCCTCCGGCCCATCATCCACCCCCGGCAGCACGTGACAATGTATATCGATCATCAGCTTCCACTGTCTGCCGCCTACTGCCTACTGCACGGCAACCCACCGCCTGGAGGCCGAGGCGCGGGCGGCCGCATCCAGCACCGCCTGGTTCCGCACGCCGTCGGTGAAATCGGGATGGATCCTCTTCCTCGACTGCAAGGCCTTCAGGAAATCGTAGATGGTGTGCGTGAAGGTGTGCTCGTAGCCGAGGATGTGGCCGTCGAACCACCAGGCGTCGGCATAGGGATGCACGCCCTTGGTGACGCAGAGAATGTCGTGGAAGCCCTGCACCGCAGCCGGCTCCTCGACCGAATAGAATTTCAGGATGTTGAGATGTTCCAGGTCGAACGAAATGGAGCCCTTGTCGCCGTTAATCTCGAAGGTGTTCTGGTTCTTGCGCCCGCGGGCAAAGCGCGTGGCCTCGAGCGTGCCGAGCGCGCCGTTCCGGAACCGGGCCAGCATCACCGCCGCGTCATCCACGGTGACTCGCTGCCTCTGGCGAGATCCTGGAGCGGCCGGGCGCCGCTTGATGAAGGTTTCCAGGCGCGCCGCCACCTCGGTGATCTCGCCGCACAGATACCGCCCCAGGTCGATAATGTGTGCGCCCAGGTCGCCCAGCGCGCCGCTGCCCGCCGAGGCGGCGCTGAAGCGCCACACCAAATGCAGATCGGGCGACATGGCCCAGTCCTGTAGATACCGTGCGCGGAAGTGATAGATTCTTCCCAGCCGGCCCTCGGTGATCAACTGCCTGGCCAGAGTGACGGCCGGCACCCGCCGGTAGTTGTGCATCAGCAGGTGCCGCACCCCGGCCTTCTCCACCGCGGCCAGCATTTTCTTGGCGTCCGCCAGGGTGTTGGCCAGCGGTTTCTCGCAAACAATGTGCTTGCCCGCCCGCGCCGCCTCGATGGCCATCTCGCAGTGCAGGTCGCCCGGGGTCGAGATGTCGACCAGATCGATGTCCGGGCGGTTCACCGTGGCTCGCCAGTCGGTGGACGCCTCCTGCCACCCGAACAACTGCCGGGCTGTTTTGGTCTCCCTCCGGTTGCGCCCCACGATCACCTTCATCTCCACCTGCGGGGCGTCCGGGAAATACATGTTCACATTGCGGTATGCCTGGCTATGGGCCTTGCCCATGAACTTGGTTCCCAGCAGAGCGACTCGTATGGCCATTTTTACCCTCTTAGCCACAGAGGCACAGAGCCTCAGAGAAGACCCGAAAGAGTCCCTCTGTGTCTCTGTGGCTGCTTTCAGGTTTTAGATGAACAAATCTTCTTCTTGGGTGGCTGGTCCGCTCGCCCCGTGGCGCCGCGCCAGGTGGCCGACCACCGCCCGGACCGCCGCCGCCGCGCCGTGAATGCCGCGCACCGGGGCCAGGATCGTTCGCTGCACCTGGGCCACGGTTTCTTCCACCCGCACCGCGGCGTCCTCGGCCACCCGGTCAATGCGGTCCAGGTTGGCCTTGGTGTGAGCGCTGACCTCGCTCATCAAGCCGTCGATCCGGATCACCTGCACCCGGGTGGTCTCGGTGATCTCGCTCAGCTTGGCGAAAATCTCCCGCGCGCTCTGCCGCGTCTCTTGGAGAATGTGCCGGGTGCTGTCCAGGATGGGGTCAAGACGGTCGGCCAGCGTCAACAGCCGTTCCTGGAGCTTCTTCATGCTCAGGTACAGGGCCAGCAGCAGGAACGTCTGAACCAGCAGCGCCACGGCCGCCATGCCAGTGAAGAGGCTGATCACCCACAGAAAGCGTGTGTCCATGCGAGTCCGATCCGCGAGCTACGCGCCGGGTGCGCTTTCCGGACCCGCCGGCTTGTCGCCCACGCTCTGCCGGTAAGCCTGCTTGCCGGCCTCCAGGGCCGCCGCCAGGTTTTCCTTCTGGCTCTCCAGTGCCTCCCGGCCGCGGTTCAGCAGATCGGAGGTCGATTCCCGCACCTCTTCACCTTTGCGGCGGATGTAATCCCGGCCCTCGCCGGCCTTCGCGCGCAGCAGTTCTCGGGTCTCCTCGCCGGATTTGGGGGCAAATAGCACACCGATGGCTACACCCATGCCCAACCCGAACAAGAAATAGGACATCTTGTTGTCTTCCATCTTCTCCCCCTTCGGCCTCAACTATATCACATCACCAGGCGATTTCGTACCGCGCGTGATTTCCCGAAACCACCGCGCGATAGGCATCCATAAAACCGCACCTGCTCGGCGCTCTCCTCGAGGATCTTCACTTCCGGCGTCACCCCCTGTACGTCCCGAGCCGCCGCCACGCGCCGTTGTTCTTCCACTCCGGCCCCAGGGCCAGGTTCTGCGAGGGCCTGTCTCCGCTGGCGCCGTAGGCAGCCCGGTGCGTGACCGCGTCGGGAAGGGAAGCGTGGTCGCGGCGATGCACCCGGATGATTCCCGTCGCCTGATACCGCGGGTCGGCATCCAGCTCCACCTCCACATAGAGGCCGCCGCAGTTCGCCACCACTTTGTGGAAAGCCCCTTCCAGTTTGGCCACTGCCTGCTGTCTACTGCTTACTGTCTACGATCTCCTCCCGCTTCGGATCCCAATAGAGCTTCTTGCCGGTGTACCCCGCCTGCGCGGCCATGATCGTTGCCACCGAGTGGGCGTAGCCGCTGAAGGCGTCCGCGTTGGGCGTCTTGCGGCTGCGGATCGACTCCAGCCAGTTTTTCATGTGGTGCACGGGGTTGATGGGCTGGAGGGTGATTTCCTCGCTGATCCGCGCGGGCCGCTTGTCTCCTCCGACTCCCTTGACGACGTAGCTCTCGCGCCCGGTCTCTTCCATCGTTCCGTTCAGCCCGTAATAGCGATTCACCGC
>JACQDI010000208.1 GCA_016201195.1 Acidobacteriota bacterium
CTGCCCGCCGCATGGTCTTTTCGTCGATCTGCTCGCCGTAGCCCCAGGAGTCCCAGATCAGGTAGGGAAAGCGCTGCGGGTCCGGCACGGGATAGGCAAGCGCCGATCCGCTCAAAATTCCCGTCCCGGCCGGCGTTGACCCACTGGTTCACTTGAAACGCCCGGTAGGACTTGGCCGCAGCGGCGAACCGCCAGTCGATCATGCGGGCTTCGCTGACCCAGAAAGTCTGATTCCCCAGATTCTCCAGCCAGCTCCGATAACGCAGCACGGGCTGGCCAGGATACATCTCCACCTCAAAGCGAATGCGGGCCGGGATCTCCAGGTGTTCGAGGACGATGGTCTGGCGCAAGCCCCGACGGTCAATCCGGTCGACCGACTGGCTAACCAGACGATACCGCTCCGCTCCATCCAGAATCCGGCCGTCGACCACTACCCCGAAAGGCGCAGCCGGCGGTTCTGGGGCGGCAAACCATTCCTCATGGCGCGACAGGTTGGAAACGCGCAGGAACCGAAAGCTCCCTTCGGGCGTCAGTTGGAAGGCTGCGGAAACCTGGTCATTGCCGAGCGTCCAGGTTCCGGCAGCAGGATCAAAACGGGCATAGGGCTCGTGGCCGGCGCCCCACAGCGCCCCCGCCAGCAAACACAGAACCCAAGCTCGATGTATCACCTGTAAACTCCGGACGCTGCCGGCCGGAGAAAGGTTCCAAAGATTACATTTCGGTGTCGCGTGGTGAGGACGGGGCTATCGGCGCACAGCGGCTTGTATCGCCGGCTTCGCCGTCGAGTTGGCTCCCACCGCGCGCCGCACCACTCCGCGCATGGCCCCCATCAAGATCAGGACGATGCCGAATGTGCACACCATGGTGGCCCCGGTGGGCAGATCGATCTCGACCGAGAGGATGCAGCCCAGGGCCGAAACCAGGGTTCCCATGGTCCAGCCAAGGGCCAGCCGCGGGCCGATCCGTTCGGCATACAGCATCGCCGCCACCGACGGCACGATCAGGTAGCAGAAGACCAGCAGAACCCCGGCAATGGCCACCGAGGAGGTGACCACGAAGCCGAACGAGGCATAAAAAAGAAAATCCAAGAAGCGCACCGAGACCCCATGCTCTTCGGCTTCGTTGGGGTGCATCGAGATCATCAGAAACTTGTGGCGAAACAGGTAGTGAAACAAGCCGATCGCGCCATAGAGCGCGGCGGTCTTTTGCACTTCCGACCAGGAGACGGTGAGGATGTTGCCGACCAGCATTTCTTTCAGATGCTCGGTCTGTTCGGCAGACTTGCTCATGGCCAGGATCGCCGCCGCCGAGGCCACCGCGTAGGAGATGCCGATGATGGCCTCCTGCGGGATGCGCACGCGGCGGCCACGAATGGTGGAGAAAACGGCCGCCCCGATAAAGGTGAAGAGCAGGCTGGTCCAATAAGCCCCGCGGCCGTGCGGATTCATGCCCCCCAGCACGGCGATGGTCGTTCCCAGGGCAGCGATCTGCGCGAGCGCCAGATCCACGAAGATCACCCCCCGCTCCACCACGTGGACGCCGAGGTAGGCGTGAATCCCTGTTAAAATCAGGCTGGCGATGAAAGGCGCCAGCAAAAACGCCAGCATGTCCATGGGTCCCCCTACTTCGTCTTCGCGAATGCGTTGACGAGTAAATTGATATCGTAGTCGAACAAGCCGAAATAATCTTTGATCTCTTTGACGCCCCCCACCGAGGGCATCAAAACCAGCACCTGGCCACCGGTCTGCCGGGCGACCGAGTCGGGCGTGCGCAGGTCGAAATACGGCTCGACCAGGATCAGCCTCACATTTTCACGCTTCATGAAGCCGATCAGCGCGAGGGTGTGGCTGGGGGTGGGCGGGATGCCCGGCTTGGGTTCGACATAGCCCACCACTTGCAGGCCGAAGCACTTGGCGAAATTCGGCCAGGAGTTGTGATAGGTAACGATCCTGCGGCCGCGATAGGGCGCCATTTGCGCCGCCCAGCGCTTCTCCGCCTCCCGCAGCCGCCGGTCAAAATCGTCGTAGCGCTGGGCGAAGTAGGCGGCATCCTCCGGGCGAAGCTGGGAAAACTTTTGCTGGATGGCCTTGGCGATGCGCCGCCCGTTGTTCGGGTCGAGCCAGTAGTGGGGATTACCCACCGGGTGGACGTCACCCATGGCGCGGGTCACCTCGACGGTGGGGATCTCCAGGATTTCGCAGGTCAAGGAGGCGTCGAAGTATCCCTGCGCCCCCACCTGGATCCGGGGATTGCGGCTTTGGGTAATCAGCGGCGGAAGCCAGCCGATTTCCAGTTGCCGTCCCACCAGCACCAGCACGTCGGTCTTTTGCAGTTTCAGCAGGAAGCTCGGCTTGGGCTCGACGAAGTGAGGGTCCTGATAGCCGCGGCCGAGGGCATCGACGTTGACCCGATCGCCTCCGACCTCGCGGGCCAGCGAGGCCATATCCTCGGTGGAACCGACCACGTTGAGCTTCGAGGCGGCCCCGGCCGGACTGAGCGCCCAGGTCAGAAACAAGAGAGCGAAGCTGCCACAACGTAACGCGTTCATATTAGGTCCCTTTCACTGGACGACACTCTATGCCTCCACGGTTACACATCAGAATGGGTGAGCCCCGTGAGCCCCAATGGAAAACATGAATTGAAACAGAAACTCGTTGGCCGTGGCCTGCTCGCCGTAGCGGGTGCGCCGGAACTGCCCTCGAATCTGGCTGAACTCAGTCGGCCGGTAGGTCAGCAAAAGCGATCCTCCGGTGTCCCGCAGGGAGGAGTCGGACAACCGATCGGATCGATCAAAACGGCCACCCACAAGCCAGCGACGGTTTAGCTGATACTCACCGGAGACATAATAGCCGAAGGGCCGGGAGACCCTGGCCCGGCCCCAGACCATCTCGGTGCGTGCGATGAAGGAGTGGTAGATGGCGCGCCGCAGCGGTTTCCAGCGAAGGGTGGCGTCCATGCCGTAGATCTCGGTGACCAGCGACGGCCCGAGCGGGCTGTGGCCGCGGGCGTAGGACGCGCCCAGATCGAGGTTGGTGGACTCGGTAATATCGCGGTAGCCCCGCAGATGCCCCACTGCTGCCACGTCGCTTCGCCGGTAGGACTTAAACAGGTCGCCGGAATCGCCGCGGAAGATCTGGCCGGTGGCTTCCAGGAAGACCTGGCCGGGCGCGGGAAGGATGCGGCTCAGCGAAAGTCCGGCATCACTGATTCCTTCTTCCCCGTTGATCAAATTCTGCGTGACCAGCGGCCGGTCGATCCACGGCAGCACGTGCAGGTGCATGGTGTTGATCTTGCCGAAGGCCGATCGCATCTTGCCGGTTTTCAACTGCAACGCTCCAGGCAAGGCGCTGAAGGTCAGATATCCTTCCTCCAGGTCGACGCCGTGCTCGCCGAAACTGAGGAAAACGTCCGCTCGGGCGTAAGGATCGACAATGGCCTGAAATGACAGCTCGCTTTCCTGCATCTCGAGGCCCGATGCGGGGTCCCGCGCGAACTGGGGAGCTCCGAATCCTGCCACGCCGCGGAAAATGCCGATGGCGGCGATCTCCGGGTTGAAAAGCTTATTGCCCATAACCGGGCCACTGTAGTTGGTCAGCCCGCCTACCGTGGGCTGCGGCGAGGTCGCCAGCGGCTCGGCGGACTTTTCCTGCGGGGCGGTGGAGACGGTGATCGCTTCCGTGGGCGCCGGCGCCGCGGGCTTCGCCTTCAGCGCCTGCACCTCCGCCTCGAGCGCCTGGAGCCGCGCTTCCATCGCCTTCATTTGGGCCAACAACTCGGCCGTGTCCTGAGCCGGCAGCGCCGGAATCAGCAACCCGCCCAAACCGAGCAGGACCAGAATACGTTGCATCATTTCTCCTCCCAGAAAAAAAATAGACCCGGCGCCGCCGTAACACGGCGACACCGCCTCTGGAGCGATAGAATCCGGGAAAGGACTAGACCGGGGGAGCTCGGGGCGAGCTGGACGCAAAGACCGGCTCAAAAACGGTGTGCGGCTCGAACGACTGACTGTGCCACTCGACCGGGGCCGGGGATTGGATCTCGGTGCGAACCAGCGGGGTGGGAGCCGGCAACTGGCCGCTGCGGCAGATGTCACAACTGCGGCCCTGCGGGCTGTTGTGCCAGTGGCCGGGCAGCAGGGCGGCGTTGGAAACCACCAGCAGCGCCAGCGCCGCCATCACAGCGAGCGCCGTCTGCCAGCCGGTTCTGCTCCGTCCACCCATCGTTACCTATTCTATAAGGCTGGAGTCCGCGGATCAAGCGCTTTCGGCGCTACTTCAGCCCTTCCACCAAGGCAAGCTCGCCCAGAGCGCGGAAGTAGTTATAGGCGTAGGACCTTCCATCCGCGCTGATCAGGACCGGGCCGACCCACCATAGGCCCGCCGGATCGGAGGGTGTGAGTTCCTTCCAAAGCTGCTTTTGCCCGGTGGAGACGTTGATCCGATAGACTGTGGCGGAAACATCTGCTCCCCGGGCCGCGTAGAGCGAGCCGCTATCGGCGCTCCAACGGATGGGCCGAAGACCGGTTTCCGCGCCGGGGATCGGGCGCGGCTCCCCGCCCTCGATCGGGTAGATCCAGAGCCTGTTATCCGCGTATACGGCGGCTACCCGCCGGCTGTCCGGGGAGACCTGCAAAGAAAGGGACGATACTCCTTCCTGGGAGATGGCGCGCGCCTTCCCGCCCGCCAACTCCTGGACATAGAGCCGGACGCCGTGACCCGGCTCGTTGCCCAGGAACGCAATCCGCCTGCCGTCCGGGAACCAGGCTGCCCACTGATAATTCATTGTGCTGCGTTCGAGGGCCCTGGCCTCTCCGGCTCCGGTGGGCAGCAGGACAAGCTGGGATCGGGAGGGGTGCGAGATGGCAATCGCCCACTTGCCATCCGGGGAGAGGCCCACTGCCTGACCTTCTCCCAGCCGCACCGCCGGAGAGCCGTCCGTAGACCGGGCATAGACCGCGTAAGTCGCTCCTCCCCCTTCCCCGCCTTCGGTGAAGAGCAACATTTTGCCGTCCGGCGAAAGATCAACGGCTTGAGACCAATCCAGCCAAGCCAATTCGCGCTCCTTGGTTTCGCCGGGGGACAGGCAAGCCAGCCCGCACCGGTAACTTTCGTGCGATACCAGGACCCGCCCGCCGCGCGAAATGTCATGGAGCGTCAGCAGCCCCGCCTCTTGCAAGATCAGCCTCTGTTTGCCCGAAAGGGTGACTGCATAGAGAGCGCGCGCGTTCCCCTGTGCGGCCGCCGTAAACCAGATCTCATCCCCTTGGGGGGACCACGCCAGGCCCCACTCGCTAAGCCACCCACGGGTGAGGGTTCTTTTCTTGCCGGCCAGATCCACCACGGCCACCGATCCTCCGTCGTCGCCCTGCACCGGGTGATCGAGAAACGCAACCATCCCACCTTTAGGAGAAACGCGCAGGTGGCTTATGAACCCGGCCGTTTCGTAAAGGATCTTGCCGGCGGGAAACTCCAGCCGGTGCCGCCCGCCAACCTGCCGGGCCACGGCCAAGCCGTTCCCATCCGGCGCCCAATCGGCCGCCTGGACATTCTCCAGCAGCTCACGGGGAGCGCCACCGGAGAGCGGGACGCGCGCCAGCAAGCCGGTCCGGACGGAGAAAAAATCGGCGGCGTAGTGGGGTCGCAACGCCAGGGCGATCTCCCCGGAGGAGGACACCCCCAGCAACTCCGCCTCGGGGAGGCCGAGGGAGCGCGATTCGGGACTTTCGGGGCGCGTGGAGAAAAGCTGGTTGGGATTCCCTTCCCACCGCGCGGCGTAAATTACGGTCTGGCCGTCGGGGGCGAATCGCGCGGCCTGGATCATGCCCCGGCGGAAGGTGAGCCGCTGAAACCGGGGCGGAGGCGGCTGGCGCAGCGCCCCGCCGGCGAAGAATGCGGCCGCGATCGCGATCACCAGCAGCAGCACGCCGGCAAGCGCGGCCGGCCGGACTCGCGGTTGAGCCGAAGCCGGAAGGGGTGCGCTGCGGCCCGACAGCCCCGAGAGCGCCTCCAGGGCGAACGCGAGGTCGCGCGCGGATTGGAACCGTAGGTCGGGATCTTTCTCCAGACAGCGCCTTACGATCCGCTCCAGCGCCGGGTTGGCGGCCGGCAGCTCCGGCGGATCCTCCTTGAGGATGGCGTTCATCACCTCCACCGCGGAGGCGCCCCGGAACGCCCGCGCTGCGGCCAGCATTTCGTAGACAATCGTCCCGAATGCAAACAGGTCGGCGCGGTGGTCGGCCGCTTGTCCCCGCACCTGCTCCGGCGACATGTAGCCTATGGTGCCCATGACAACGCCGGGCTCGGTCGCCGCGGCCAGGGTCGGCGCGCTGGTCTGATCCTCTGCGGCGGGTTCGGACTGGAGCAGCTTGGCCAACCCGAAGTCGAGGATCTTGACCCGGCCGTCCTTGAGGACAAACAGGTTCTCAGGTTTCAGATCCCGGTGGACGATTCCCTTGGCGTGCGCCGCCGCCAAGCCCTGTGCGATCCCCAGCGCGTAGTCGATGGCCTTGCGCGGCAACAGCGCCCCCGCGCTCAGCCGCTCGCGCAGGGTCTCTCCTTCCAGCAGCTCGGAGACGATGTAGGGCGATCCCTGGTGCGTGCCGACGTCGTAGATGGCGAGGATGTTGGGGTGATTCAGGGCTCCAGCCGCCTGCACTTCGTGCTCGAAGCGGCGCAGGCGGTCGGGATCGCCGGCATAACTGGAGGGCAGAACCTTGATCGCCACCTCGCGGCCGATGCGCGGATCGCGCGCCCGGTAGACTTCTCCCATCCCGCCCGCGCCGAGCGGGGCCAGGATCTCGTAGGGTCCCAGGCGGGTCCCAGGGGCCAGTGGCATTGGTAGAAGCTGGCGCGGTACCGGTTATTCCCCGGCCCGTTTCCAGCATCCTCCTTTCAGTAGCACGATTCATTATACGGCTGCGCCGATCACGGTTGATACAATGGAAACCAGATGCCGAACCTCCGCATGTGCCCGCACTGCCGGGCGTTTGTGCCGTCGTCGGAGCGGGTTTGCACCGAATGTCACGAGCCGCTAGGGAGGCCTTACGCGCAACGCGTGGCGGATGGCGCGGCGCTGGCCGGGCTGGTGCCGCCGACGCATTTCACAACCCTGATCATTCTGCTCATCAACACCGGCCTGTTTGCGGCCACGCTGCTCGCGAGCCTGAAGAGGTCGAGCGACGTGCTGTGGTCGCTCGACGGCGAAACGCTTTACTACTTCGGCGCCAAGGAAAGCTTTTCCGTGCTGGTCCGGGGCCAGTGGTGGCGCCTGCTGACGGCCGGGTTTCTGCACGGCGGGGTGCTGCATATCCTGATGAATTCCTGGGCGCTCTACGACCTGGGGGCGCAGGTGGAAGAGGCCTACGGGACGGCGCGCTTCCTGGCACTCTACCTGGTGTCGAGCGCCTTGGGATTCCTAGCCAGCTCCTTCTGGTCGCGCTCGCTGTCGATCGGCGCCTCGGCTGCGATCTTCGGTCTGATCGGCGCGATGATCGCCTACGGCTACCGCAACCGTGGCACCGCGCTGGGGATGATGATCAAGAGCGTTTACGCGCGCTGGCTGGTTTACGGCCTGCTGTTCAGCCTGATGCCGGGCATCGACATCGCCGCCCACGTGGGAGGCCTGGCCGCTGGATTTTCGCTCGCGTACCTGGCCGGCTCACCCGGGCCGCACCCGGTCGCGGAGTGGTTCTGGCGAGCGGTGGCGACGCTCCTGATCCTGGCGGCGGCGGTTTCCTTCCTCTTCGTGTGGCGGGCGTTTCCGGCGGGCTAGCGGGGGGATGGTGGAAGCGGTGAAGTGATCACCACCACGCCGATCCGCAGCGTGTTGCGGTCGCCGGTGAGGCCGGGGAAGACGTGCTTCTCGACGGCGCCGATCCCGCCCACCTCGCGCTGCTCCCAGTCTTCGAAGCGCACCGTTTCTCGGCGAATCTTGCCCGTCAGCACCAGCTCAAGACCGAGCGG
This sequence comes from Acidobacteriota bacterium, assembly GCA_016201195.1. GTDB lineage: Bacteria > Acidobacteriota > Terriglobia > Bryobacterales > JACQDG01 > JACQDI01. The sequence goes on from JACQDI010000208.1 coordinate 7,962, forward strand.
GTCGTGAACCATCTCGACCAGGTTTCCCTTCACTCTTGCGTATTCTCCGGTACGGCCGCAGACGGGACACATTTCCACGTCGGCGTGGTTGGGGTTAGCGTGCTCCACTTCGTAGTGGACGCTCGCCGCGAACCGGTAGAAGTTCCGCACGGTGTCGAGTTTTTGGCGGGCCAGCGCGGTGTAGTAATAGCGGATATGGAAGGCGTGAGCGTGCCGGAGGGCTGCGGGGGCGGGCTCTTCCCAGGGCTGGAGGTGCTCCAGGCGGGCCTCGAAGTCGCAGCCTTCGGGGTTGGAGAACGGGCCGTAGAACTCCCGCAGGCGCATGGCCCGGCGAAGGTGATTGGTCACCAGCTTCACGGCCTGTTCGTAAGACGGCGCCAGCGAGCGATCGATGTAGAACCACAGGTTGGGGTAGCGAGGCATGGCCGCCGGGAAGGCGGACTTCGGGGGCAACTGGAAGTCCTCGATGGTCGCTCCTGGCGCCGGGAGGGCTAGGGCCAGAGCCAGTAGTAGGGCCGCTCCTCCGAGCCGCCGTCGGCCCGTCCATGTTCCAGCCGGCCGGGGGGCCGGCCGCGGCCCAGGAGGGCCGCCCCACCACCGGTTCCACATCAGAAGCGGTACTTCAACGCAAACTGGATGATGCGGGCCTCGGTGGAGGTGTTGACGATCTGACCGAAGCCGGCCCCGGTGGTGATGCCGGGGACGCCGAAGTTGGCCCGATTGAAGGCGTTGAAGAACTCGGCGCGGAACTGCACCGACTGGCGCTCCGTCACCGGGAAGGTCTTGTTGAGATTGAAGTCCACGTTGTGGAGGTTGGGGCCGCGCAGGATGCCGAGGCCGGCGTTGCCGAAGGCCTGGTTGGGGACGAAGCCGGCCACCGTGCGGCTGGTCTGGAGAATGGAGAACGCGTTGGTATCGAAGAAGCGGTCCACGTCCTGCTGGCCCGGCGCCAGGTTGCCGTTGCCGATCCGATTGGGCCGGCTGCGCCGCTCGCCGCCGAGGTTGAGGAGCCCCGACTGGTTGGCGCTCAATCCCAAACCCTGCTGGATGGCGATGATCGGGGAGAGCTCCCATCCGCCCAGCACGAAGTCCAGGCCTTTGCCGGCGCTCGAGCCGAACTGCCGGCCGCGGCCGTAAGGGAGCTGCCACACGGCGGAGGCGACGAAGCGCTGCTTCACGTCAAATTCGGCCGGGCCGTATTCGAGGCGCCGGTTGTAACCGTTCTGGGGCTCGCGGAAGACTCCCACGTCCACCCCGTTGCCGGCCCCGGAGGTGGAGAGGTGATCCACCGCGTCGGTGAGCGCTTTTCCCCAGGTGTAGGAAACCAGCGCCGACAGACCGCCCGAGAAGCGCTTCTCCAGGCGCGTTTGCAGGGAGTGATAGTTCGAGCGGCCGAGGTTCTCCAGGTACTGGATGTCGCCGTTGAGGTTCTGGCCAGCCAGCGGCAGGCCGCCGGCGACCGGCTCGCCGAAAGCATTGAAGCTCACCGGGCGCTGGTTGAGATTGCGGAAGGCGGCCAGCTTCGTGCCTTTATTGCCGACATAGGCTATGTCCAGTAATAGATCCTTCACCAGCTCCTGCTGGATGCCGAAGTTCCACTGCTGGACGTAGGTGGTGCGCTGGAACGGATCCTGCCCCTTGCGCGACAGGGTGGACTGGTTGACCTTGGCGGGATCGAGGAAGCCCGCGGGAATCCCGTCCTGCAACCGGAAGATGGCGTCGGTGGCCTTCAGGGTGTTGCTGCCGGAGAGCTGGAGGTTGCCCTGGGTGATGAAGGGGAAGTTGAAGCCCAGCAGGCCTTCCCGCCCCTGGCGGTTGGTGTGGTTGTAGAAAACGCCGTAGCCGCCCCGCAGCACGGTGTGCCGGATCGGGGTGTAAGCGAAGCCCATGCGGGGGCCGAAGTTGTTGCGGTCGGGGTGAATGAGGGCGCGATCGTAGAGACTGCCGTCCTTGGCGCTGATGAATTTGCCCTGGGCGGCGTCGTAGTTGGCCCACTGGTTATCGCGCTCGCGCGGCGGGGTGGCGTACTCGTAGCGCAGGCCGAGGTTGAGGCTCAGCTTGGAATTGACCTTCCAGTCGTCCTGGGCAAACAGGAAGTACATCTTCTGCCACTGATTGAAGACGGTGTTGGAGTCCTGCTGGTAGCGGCTCGGGAAGCCGAGCAGCAGATCGGCGAGGCCGCCCTGGTACTGGCCATTCTGACCGGTGAAGCGGCCGGAGTAATCGAAGTTGCCGAGCAGGGAGCTGACGTCGCGGATGCCGGTCTGCACGTGCAGGAACTCGCCCCCCAATTTCAAGGCGTGGGAGGAGCGAGACCAGGACACCGAGTGGCGGACGTCGATCGAGCGGGGGGTTTGGAATTGGGGCACCGAGGTGGTGCGGCCGATGCGGCGCAGGTTGCCGCCGGGCAGGTTGGTGACCGGGATGCCGCCGCAGACGCCCTCGTCGGTGGGACCGCCCTTGAGCCCGATGAGCTTGTCCGGGCAGCCCGAGCCGAAGTTCGGCGGCGTCTGGTAGAAGTTGCCGCGGGCGAAGCCGAAGCGGGTGTCGGAAACGACGGCCGGCGACCAGACCTTGGTCGCGCCGGCGGCGATCCCCTGGGAGCGCCACAGCGCCGAGCCGAAGGTGTCGTTGAAGGAGCCCTCCGAAAGACCCGGGCGCGGCGCCGGGCGGAAGATGTTGGTGTCGGAGAAGGAGTAGCGCCCGAAGAAGTTCAGACTCGGAGAATAGCTGTGGTCGCCCCGAATGTCGAACTGGTCGGTGCGGTTGGGCTCGATGGGGACGTTGACGTAGTTGTTGTCCACCTGGCCGGCAGCGCCGGTGTTGGGGTCGGGGTTCACGTCCATGATGCGCTTGCCCACCGGGTCGATGAGGCTCGCCGGGAGGATCCAGCAGTTGCCGCGGCCGTCGTTGCAGTCGGCGGTGGCGGGACGGCGGAAGTCCTCGCCGGTCGTGTCGCCGGGGTTGAACGGGTTGAGAATGGGGATGGTGAACAGGCCCCGCTTCCAGATGGGTTGCGGCACCGAGGAGAGCCGCACGGTGCCGGTGCGGTCGCGCAGGCCCTCATAGTCGCCGAACAGGAACGTCTTGTTCTTGATGATAGGCCCGCCGAGCGTGCCGCCGAACTGGTTGCGCAGGCGGAAGGGCTCCGGGGACTTGGTCTTGTTGGCGAAGAAGTTGGTGGCGTCGAAGTTGTCGTTGCGGTGGAATTCGTAGGCCGACCCGTGCAGCTCGTTGGAGCCCGACTTGATGACGGCGTTGATCAGGGCGCCCGAGGAGCGGCCGAACTCCGCCGAGTAGGCGTTGGTCTGGATCTTGAACTCCTGGAGCGCTTCGATGGACGGCTGGACGACCTGGGTATTGCCGCCCCGGAAGGAGTTCGAGTAGGACGTGTTGTCGACGCCGTCGAGCTGGAAGGCGTTCTGGAAGGCGCGGTTGCCGTTCACGTTGAACACGCCCTTGAAGCCGATGGACTGCAAGCGCGGCGTGGGAAGCAGGACCCCCGGCGAAAGCGTGGCGAGCTGGTTGTAATCGCGTCCGTTGAGGGGCAGCTCGATAATCTTGCGCTGGTCAATGACCGCGCCGCGGTCGGAGGTCTCCGTTTGAAGCAACGGGGCCGAGGCCGACACGGTGATTTCTTCGGTGACGGCCCCGACGGTCAGGGTGATGTCGAGACGGACCGTGTCGTTCACCTGTAGGATGACGCCGGAGTTGACGGCCTTCTTGAACCCCGTAAGCGAGGTGGTCACCGTGTACACGCCCGGCTTCAGACTGGGCACAAAATAGCGGCCGTTCTCGCCGGACTGTGTCGTGGTGGCGAGGCCGGTCGCCTCGTTAGTGACGGTGATGTCCGCCTTGCTGACCACCGCGCCCGTGGGGTCGGTGACCGTCCCGGTCAGCGTGGCCAGCTCAGACTGGGCCAACAACACACCCGCAAAACAAAGAAATAGTAAGAGTTTGATTTTCATACCGACTCCTCTAAAGCAATACCGCAAGATAACCTGATAGTAGCACAGCGTACGCAGTTCGGAACGCCTGTTGCCACCTTATAATGGAAAGTTACATGTCCTCGCGAGCCGCCATCAGTTACGCCGACGCCGGTGTGAACATCGACGAAGCCGACCGCGCCGTGAGCCGCATCAAGAAGCTGGCGCGGCGGACGTTTAGCCGCCGCGTGCTCACCGAC
>JACQDI010000209.1 GCA_016201195.1 Acidobacteriota bacterium
CAAGCTGTTTGGAGCTGTCTCTGGCGGCCACGCGGACGGCGCGGCCGCTGGCCAGGTCGACAAACGTGGCCGCCACCTTACCGAAGTCGCGGAACTTCAGCGCGCGCTTGCCCAGGCGGCAGCCGGTGACCACGGTGACCGCATCGGTGGCGCAGCGGTCGATCTCCACGAACGTCACCAGCCGCTTGCGGTCGCGCCCGGTGGGGTCCTCAATGCCCAGCAGCGCCAAGCCGTGTAACGCCAGCCGCAGGCCCAGAATCTGCCCGGCGCACATGTGGCCGTGCGCGCGGTTGGCTTCCTCGACGTAGTCTTCAAAGCTCCTCATTCCGTCCGAAACTCAAACAGCTCTCCATCCACCACTGCGCGCAGGATGCCGGCGCCGAGGTGTTTGCCGTCGTTGGCGAAAAACACGGCGCCGTCGGTCGAGTCTTTGGGGCGCAACCTGGTGCGCACAAAAGCGATGGCCGAGGCCGCGGCAGCCGCCTTCAATCCGGACGGGCCGCCCATGGCCAGCGCGGCTTGGCGGCGTTGTTCATACCCGTTGTTCGAGCGGATTTTCTCAGCCCCGTAGATCGCCTTCTCATAGGCCGTGACCAGCTTGATGACGTCGTTGCGCCCGCCGTGCTGCTGCAACTCCGAGACCACTTGCTGCTCGCCGGTGGCCCGGATCACCCGGCCGTCGGGCAGCTCGAAGTTGAACCCCACGGGCTGCACGGTACGGGGCGTCGCGCTGCCGTTGATCACCGCCACCTGCAACACCGCGTAGCCGCGGACCTGCAACGGCATCTCCGCGTACATCACGGTCACGCCCGACTTGGTCAGCGTCTGGTACTTCAAGCCACCCGAGTAGAACTCGATGACCTGGGCTTCGGCGGCCAAGGACAGCCACACCAGGGCCATCCCCAGATGCGCCAGACAGCCTATCGTCATAACCTTATGATACAGTATAAAGTTTCTCCGAACCCCCAAGCCGGCCATGCAACCGCTGACCAATCTTCCGCCCGCCGTGCTGCTGAAGATCGCCGAAGAGGTGAAGGTCGCCCTGGTCGACCTGGTGCAGGCCATCACGCTGTTTGAGGAAGGGGCAACCGTTCCTTTCCTGGCCCGCTACCGCAAGGAAGCCACCGGCAACATGAATGAAGAGCAGTTGCGGCTGCTCGAAGAGCGCCTGGCATATTTTCGCGAGCTCGAAGAGCGACGGCAGACGGTGCTGCGCAGCATCGAGGAGCAGGGCAAGCTCACTCCCGAGCTGCGCGCCAGAATCGACGGAGTTCTCGAAAAGAACGAGCTCGAGGATCTCTACCTTCCCTACAGGCCCAAGCGCAAGACGCGTGCGAGCGTCGCCCGCGAGCAGGGTCTGGAGCCGCTGGCGGCCTGGCTGTGGGCGCAGCAGGCCGACGGCCGCACGCCGGAGTCGATCGCCCAAACCCTGCTCAACCCCGAGAAGGGGATCGAGACGGTCGAGCAAGCCCTGGGCGGGGCGCGCGACATCCTCGCCGAGCAGATCAGCGACGACCCCGAGATCCGCAAGGCGCTGCGCAAGACCCTGTGGGAGGAAGGGGTCGTCTTCGCCCGCAAGAGCGAGAAGGCCGACGAGCTGCTCCAGCAGCAGAAGGAAACCAAGTCGAAGTACGAGATGTACCACGACTTCCACGAGCCGGTGGCCAAGATCCCCTCCCACCGCCTGCTGGCCATCCGGCGGGGAGTCAAGGAAGATTTCCTGGCCTCCGACATCAAGCTGGAGGAGGCCGGCCCGATTGAGGCGATCCTTTCTCGGGTGATCCGCGACCGTCAATCCGTCTTCGCGCCGCAGCTCGAAGCGGCGGTCCGCGACGGTTACCAGCGCCTGCTCGAGCCCTCGATTCAAAACGAAGTGCGCCAGGGGCTCAAGGAGCGCTCCGACGCGGAAGCCATCCGGGTCTTCCAGGAGAACCTGCACAGCCTGCTGCTGGCGCCGCCGGCCGGGCCCATCAGCGTCATCGGTGTCGACCCCGGCTTCCGCACCGGCTGCAAAGTGGCGGTGGTGGACCACACCGGCAAGTACCTGGACGGCGCCACCATTTACCCCACCGAGCCGAAAAACGACGTGGAGGGCGCCCGGGCTGTGCTCAAGGATCTGATTACCAAGCACAACGTGCGGGCGGTGGCCATCGGCAACGGAACCGGCTCGCGCGAGACGGACCTTTTCGTGCGCGTGCTCATCCGCGACGAGAAGCTCGAGAACGTCTTCTCGATCGTCGTTAGCGAGGCGGGCGCTTCGGTCTACTCGGCCTCACGCCTGGGCCGGGAGGAGTTTCCAGACTTGGACGTGACGCTGCGGGGCGCGGTCTCCATCGCCCGCCGCCTCCAGGATCCGCTGGCCGAGCTGGTCAAGGTCGATCCCAAGTCCATCGGGGTCGGACAATATCAGCACGATGTAGATCAAGTGAAACTCGGGCAGGGACTGAACGGCACGGTCGAGAGTTGCGTGAACCGCGTGGGCGTCGACGTCAATACCGCTTCCTTCGCCTTGCTGAGATACGTCTCCGGGGTCAACGACCGGGTAGCCAAGCGCATCGTCGAGTTCCGCCACAACAACGGAAACTTCGTCAACCGGCAGCAGCTCAAGCAGGTGCCAGGCGTGGGCGACCGGACTTTCCAGCAGGCGGCGGGATTTCTGCGGATTCGAGGCGGGGAAAACCCGCTCGACCAGACCGCCGTGCATCCTGAGTCCTATCCGCTGGTGGAGAAGATGGCTGCCTCGCTCGGCGCGACGGTGGCGGAACTGGTGGCGCGCTCCGACCTGGTCGAGCAGTGCAAGCCCGAG
>JACQDI010000196.1 GCA_016201195.1 Acidobacteriota bacterium
CAAATGACCTCCAACCCGCCCGCGCGCCCCTGGGCGCTGGTGTGGGTGGCGCTCGGGGCCAGCCTGTGGGGCGTCGATACACTGTTGCGGCGCCCGCTCACCGGGGCGCTCGCTAGTTCTCAGATCGTTCTCATCGAACACTTGATCCTCTCGGCTGTGCTGTGGCCGGCCCTGTGGCGGTCGTGGCCGCAGTGGCGATCCCTGGGAGCGCTCCAATGGGGCGCGGTCGCAGGCATCGCCTGGGGCGGCTCAGCCCTGGGCACGGTCCTGTTCACCGAAGCCATCAAGATCGGCAACCCCACCACGGCCGTCCTGCTGCAAAAGATCCAGCCCCTGCTGGCGGCCCTGCTGGCGCGTTTCCTGCTCGCCGAGCCGCTCGGCCGCCGCTTCTGGGCCTGCCTGGGCGTGGCGTTGGTGGCCGGCTACCTGGTCAGCTTCGGCGGTCACCTGGATGCCTTCCACCACCCCTCTTCATTCACGCCCTCCGTGCTCGCGCTCGCCGCCGCCGCCCTGTGGGCCGCTTCTACGGTCCTCGGCCGATTCGCTCTGCAGGGCCTTTCCTTCACCACGCTCACCACGCTGCGCATCTTCGCCGCCACACCCTTTTTGCTGGTTCTCGCCGGGCTGCGGTCGGGGTCCCTGTTGGCGCCGGTCAACTCGGCCCAGGCCGTCTCCTTGCTGTTGATGGCGCTCGTCCCGGGCCTGGCCGCCCTGCTTGTGTATTACTACGGTCTCCGCCACACCCGCGCTTCGCTCGCGGCGGTGGCCGAATTGAGTTTTCCAGCCACGGCCACGCTCCTCAATTGGGTCTTCCTCGGGGCCCGGGTATCCGCCGTCCAGATAGGCGGTTTTCTCTTGCTCTGGGGCGTGATCGTCTACCTGGAGAGACGCCGTGTCTAACCGCGAAACCCAGTTTGCGTGGAACTATCACAACCGCACCAAGCACTCCTACGAGAGCGTGAGGCGAAACGCCCATTTCCTGGATTGGGACAACCACCCGCTCCCATTCAAGATTTACCCCGACCTGGAGCCCATCGCGCTGCCCAAGGAAACCCCGCAGACCGGCATCGCCGCTCTGTCTGCCATCTCGGCGGCGCAGGCCTCGTCGCCGCGGAGCCCCGACCTCGAAACCCTGACCCACGTTCTGTACTTCTCCGCCGGCATTACGAAACGGCGGCAGTCTCCCGGCGGGGAGATCCTGTTCCGCGCCGCCGCCTGCACCGGGGCGCTCTACGAAATTGAGCTGTACCTGGTTTGCGGACGGCTGGCAGATCTGGCCGCCGGCGTCTATCATTTCGGCCCCGGCGACCTGGCCCTGCGGCGGCTGCGCGAGGGGGATTTTCGTGGGGCGCTGGGCTGCGGCGCTCCCGCCGCCCTCGTCGCCAGCGGTGTCTATTGGCGCAATGCCTGGAAATACCAGGCCCGCACCTACCGTCATTTCGGCTGGGACAACGGCACCATCCATGCCAACCTGCTGGCGGTGGCGGCGGCCCTCGGATTCGAGGCGCGGCTGCGATGCGGGTTTGTCGACTCCGACGTCAACCCCCTGCTGGCGGTGGACACCGATCGCGAGGTGGCCTTGACCATCCTGGAGCTGGGGCCGCCCGCGCCGCCTCCGGGGTCGATCGAGGCGGCGCCGCTCCAGCTCGAGGTGGTTCCGTATTCCCGCGAAGAGGTCGACTATCCCGCCATGCGCGAGATCCACCAGGCTTCCTCGCTGGCCTTCGCCGAAGAGGTCCTCGCCTGGCGCGGAGAAGCACCCCCGGCGCCGCCGCCGCCGGCCGGCGAGACGATCGCGCTCCAGCCCCTCGCCGACAGCGAAATTCCTCGCGATACGATCGAGGAGGTCATCCTGCGCCGCGGCTCCACGCGCCGTTTTGCGCGCGAGCCCATCACGTTTGCGCAGCTCTCGACCATCCTCGACCGCGCAACCCGCGGCGTCCCCGCCGACTTCGGCACGGGGCTCAACGACCTGTACCTCATCGCTAACGCGGTCGAGGGTCTCGCTCCCGGCGCCTACTTCTACCGGTCTTCGGACCGCTCTCTCGAAACGCTGAAGCGGGGCGACTTCCGCCGCCAAGCCGCCTACCTGGGTCTCGAGCAGGAGCTTCCCGGCGACGCCGCCGCGGCCGTCTTCTTTCTGTCCGACCTTCCGCGCGTGCTCGACGGTTTCGGCAACCGCGGCTACCGCGCTGTCAACCTCGAAGCCGGCCTCCTTGGCGGTAAAATGTATCTGGCCGCTTACGCCCAGCGCCTGGGAGCCACCGGCCTGACTTTTTACGATGACGAGGTGGTGAATTTCTTTGCCCCCCACGCCGCCGGCAAGAGCGCCATTTTCCTGGTGGCCCTGGGCCATGCAGCCAAGAGGAGATCCTGATGCTCGAAAAATACGTGGACCTGTTCCAAAAGAAAGCCTTCGCCAACCTGGGAACGCTCATGCCCGACGGATCGCCGCAGGTAACTCCCGTGTGGTGCGACTTTGACGGGACGCACGTGGTGGTGAACTCCGCCTTAGGCCGGCGGAAAGACCGCAACATGCGCGGCGATCCCCGCGTGTCGCTCTCCATCGTGGACCCCGACAACCCTTACCGGTACGTGGAAGTCCGCGGCCGCGTGGTGGAAATCACCACCGACGGCGCCGACGCGCACATCGACAAGATGGCGAAGAAGTATCTCGGCATGGACAACTATCCCAATAGGAAGCCGGGCGAGGTGCGGGTGATCTACAAGATCCAGCCCGAGCGCTTCTCGTCGATGGGATGAGAGCCCACGGTCCACGATCCTACGGGGCGTACTCGAACTTGTTGATGATCACTTCCACCGGCTGCCGGTTGGTGGGCGCCCTGCCCTGGTACAGCCACAGGTTGATGCGCGGGGCGACAGCCCCACCTGTCGGCGGAATGCCGGTGGTAAAGGTGTGCTGGTTGATGATGTAGCTCTGATCGGGCGGCGTGACGAACCAGCCCTTCAGGCTCAGAAACGCCACACTGTTGGACAGCCACTGGAAGCTGTGGGTGGTCTGCGGGTATCCCGCCGGCTCCTGAAACCGGTACAGGTTGCCGGGCGTGTTGTAGGGCTGCACGACATACTGGGCGTTCTGATTGTTGACGGCGCCCCAGCGCGAGAACTCGATGTCCAGTTCCCGGTCGTTGTAGGCCGGATCGTCGCTCCAGGTGAACAGTCCCAGCACGACGTTGGGATCGAGCGCGTCCACCGCGCTTGCGAGGTAGAAGCGATAGGCGCCGAAACCCAAGCTCGTGCAGATCACTTCGGCGCAATACCACCTGCCGCCGTTCTTGGTGATCTTCATGTGCAGGCCGGCCGCATCCATCCACACGTTGTTCAGGCTGTCGGAGAAGTTATTCGGCCCGGGGCCTACCCGGCCGGAACTGGTCTTCACCTGCCAGGTGTAGCCCGAGAAATCGATGGTGCGATTGTAGGCGAGGGCGTTCGCCCCCAGCAACAGCCCGCACAAACAAAGCGAAACGACTCTGTTGTTTTTCATCATTGCACTGTCACACGCCGGCAGGAGAGAGCATCCAGCCGGAGCGAACCGCCTGGCCCTTCCAGTTTACCAGGGCATGCCAGACCGATGAATTATGCTGCTGGCATATGCGCCTTTCTTACGACCCCGACCCCTCTCAGTTCGGCGACCTACCTCTACTCGAGGAGCCCGACCCTCATCCCGTGGTCGTCGTGGTCGAAGTGGTCGAAGCCGGTCAGCTCAGCAAGCATTTTCCCGGCAGGCAGGTATTCGGTATCCTGTTAGTGAGGGCTTGGCCATGGCTAACAGTTGGGTACACAGGCTGTGACCACCCCTTGCGGACCGGCGCTACGACCTCTTGATCTATAACCTGGCGCGGGTCTGCTACACTGACGGCCGAAATCCCCATGATCGGCCAGACGCTGGGCCATTACCGGATTGAATCCAAGCTGGGTGCGGGTGGAATGGGCGTGGTCTATAAGGCCCGCGACACTCGCCTCGACCGCGCAGTCGCGATCAAGGTGCTGTCGGCAGAGGGGCTCGCCGATCCGGAGCGCCGGAGGCGGTTCGTGCAAGAGGCGAAGGCGGCTTCGGCCCTAAACCATCCCAACATCATCACAATTCACGCGATTGATACGGTGGACGGCATGGATTTCATCGTGATGGAGTACGTGCCGGGGAAATCGCTCGACCGCGTGATCCCGCGCCGGGGCCTGCCGTTGGGCGATGCGTTGCACTACGCCATCGAGATCGCGGACGCGCTGGCCGCGGCCCAGGCGGCGGGCATCGTCCACCGGGACCTCAAGCCCGGCAACATCATGGTCTCGGATACCGGGCGCGTGAAGGTGCTGGACTTCGGGCTGGCCAAGCTGGTCGAGCCCGTGGAAGCAGATGAGTTCGCCTCTACCAAGACGATGCAGGCGCTGACGGAGGAAGGGGTCATCGTCGGCACGGCGGCTTACATGTCGCCGGAGCAGGCTGAGGGGAAGCCGGTGGATGCGCGGTCGGACATCTTCAGCTTCGGTTCGGTCTTGTATGAGATGGTCACCGGGCGGCGGCCGTTCCAGGGCGAGACGAGGCTGGCGACCCTGACCGCCATTCTGCACCAGGAACCGAAGCCCGTGGCCGAGGTCGCGGAGGGCGTGCCGCCGGAGCTGGAGCGGATCATTACCTACTGCCTGCGCAAGGACCGGCAGCGCCGGCTCCAGCACATGGACGACATCAAGATCGCCCTGGAGGGATTGAACGCCGACTCCGACTCCGGCAAGCTGGCGCAGCCTGCCGCCGGGCCGCGGACGAGGCCCAGGCGCCTCGGGTGGCTGATGGCTGCGGGGGCGGTCCTGGTGGCGGCGGGGGCAGGCGCCGCCCTATGGTTGGGACGGTCGAAAGAGCCGGCGGCTCCGGCGCCGCTGATGCGGCTGACCTCGGATACCGGCCTCACCACCGATCCCGCTCTTTCGCCGGATGGCAAGCTCGTTGCCTATGCCTCGGACCGCGCCGGCGGCGAGAATCTGGACATCTGGGTAAAACAGGTCGAGGGCGGCGTCCCACTCCGGCTGACGTCGGACCCAGCCGATGAGTCTGAACCTTCCTTCTCGCCCGACGGCAACCGGATTGTCTTTCGCTCCGAGCGCGACGGCGGCGGCATCTACACGATCCCGGCGCTGGGCGGGGAACCGAGGCTGATCGCCAAGGGAGGACGCAGTCCGCGTTTCTCGCCGGACGGCGCGCGCATTGCCTTCGTGACCGGCCAAGTAGGGAGGGGCGGGGGGCACCGTTTCGGGCTGTTCGTTATTCCCTCGATGGGGGGGACGCCGCAGGAGCTGGTAACGGAAAAAACCGGAGCCGCTTCGCCAGTCTGGTCGCCGGACGGCCGTTTCATTCTGTTCTCGACGGGCCCCTTTAGCCCGGATGACTGGGGGATCGTTTCCTCCGAGCCCGGAGCGGCGGCAGCGGTGAGCGTTCTGCCGCTGGCTACCCTCAAAAAGAGCGGGCTGGCGGATGTGGTCCCTTACGAGTGGCCGGCGCGGAACCGCGTTTTGTTTGTGGCGGCCTCGGGCGACGGTGCGCACATCTTCGAGGCGGCGCTCTCCCCTCCGACTGGGATGACAAAAGAGTGGCGCGTGGACGCAACGCCGAAGCGGCTCACCTTCGGCACCGGTATGGATGATAGGCATTCCCTGGCCTCCGCGATGTCCGGAGCGGGCGCCCGCCGCCTGGCTTTCGCGAGCCTGGCTCGAAACGAGAACGTCTGGAGCGTCGACCTTGACACCAACCGCCCGGGGCCCGGCGGGAAGCCCCGACGATTAACCCAGGAGCCTGGTTTTCAGATCTCTCCCTCGGCTTCCCGGGACGGGACCAAGCTGGCGTTCATCTCGCACGCCGCGCACAACGACGACATCTGGCTGCTCGACCTGAAGACGGGCAAAAGGTTGCTGCTGTCCACAAAGGTGTCCTCCAAGCGAGGACTGATCCTTCACCCGGACGGCTCGCGGGTGGCCTACACGGATGTTGGAGATGGCGCCAGCTACGCCATTTCTACATCGGGTGGGGCGCCGGAGAAGCTGTACAAGGGCACTTGGTTCTGGGACTGGTCGGCCGACCACACCCGCATCCTGCATCTTGAGTCTGGCAAGTCCGTGGCGATGGTGCTCAATCTTCAGACCGGCAAGAGTGGGATCTTCCTGGACAGTCGCGCGGACCTCGGGGTGTTCCGCTTATCTCCCGACAACCGATGGATCCTCTTCCGGTCTCGATATCAACTGTTCGTAACTCCCTTCAGCGGCGACCAAGCCGAGGGTGAAGCCGCCTGGATCCGGGTCACGGACGGCTCAACCATGGAGGAAAGAGGCTTTTTGTCGCCTGACGGAAACTGGATTTACTCCCTCTCGTTCCGGGACGGTTTCGAATGCATCTGGGCGTATCCCATCGATCCCCGGTCGAGGAGGCCCGCCGGAAAGCCGGTGGACGTTTATCACTCGCATGTGTCCCGGCTGTCGCTGCGGAATGCGAACCAGGTCTCGCTAAACGTTACCATCGCCCGCGACAAGATTGTTTTCAACCAGGGCGAGATCACCGGCAACATCTGGATGACGGTGCTGGAGTAGCCCTTCCGCATACAGCGGGTGCGTTGAGGTCAAACACACGCCACTCGGCTACAACACCGTCTTGCTCTGAACTTCTGCCCGGTGTCCCAAAGATCATCAGGCGCCGGGGCGGCGGTTAGGGCTGGGCTAGATCTAAGCAGAGCGGGACGGGCCAAGCGCCAGCAGGCCGGATCTGCTCCAGGCTCAGCTTATTTCCTGCTTGCACGTGGATGGTCAATCCCCAGCATCCACGACCTCTCCCCCTTCAGGCTCATCTTGCATGAGACAAGCCACGGTCCTTGCGCTCCTCGGCATGGACCCTGTATGATCGATGTTTGCCTGTGATTGTCCTCTCCTAGACTCCGAGTCGTCGGGTCAGCCTGACCGCGGGTGAGGTGTCCCCGACTCTCGGAGTTCCGTTCGGATCCCCATAAAAACTCAACAAGGAGATTCGTATGACGCGAGAGGACCGCAAACTTCTCAAACATTTCCAAGAGCACGAACGCTACTGGAAGCCCAAGACACCCAAGGGCGTCCGCTACAACCCGCCCCGCCGGCGGATCGACGCCCACTCCCTCGACTGGGAAGAGGAAGACCCGGAAATCCGGGCGGTCGAGAAACGGCCGAGGCGCAAGCCTGAGCCGCCATCCACGCCGGGGCTGGTGATCGGCGTCGGGCCCGGCGCTTGCACGGTGCTCTGCCGGGGCGAACAGCTCACCTGCCGTCCATTCCCGGGTTTGGCTGTGGGAGACCGCGTGCTGCTCGATCGCAGGAAGATCGAGCAGATCCTGCCGCGCTCGACCACGCTGTCGCGCCCCGACCCGCACAACCCGCGCGTGGAGCGGGTGATCGCCGCCAACATCGACGTGGTGGTCATCGTCGTTTCCGTTCGCGCCCCCGAGTTGCGCCCCGGGCTGATCGACCGCTACCTGGTTGCCATCGAGCGCTCGGGGACCGAGCCGGTCGTGTGCGTCAACAAGATGGACTTGGCCGAAAGCGAGAGCGAACTGGCCCCGCTCGATCCTTACCACAGCCTGGGAATCGTGGTGGTTCCCGTATCGGCCGCAACCGGGGAAGGCATCGGCGAGTTGCTGGAGATCCTCGCCGGAAGGATGGCGGTGCTGGCCGGCCACAGCGGCGTGGGCAAATCGTCGCTGCTGAACGCGATGTGCCCGGAGCTGTCGCTCGAAACGCGATCGGTCAGCGAAGTCCACGGGAAGGGCCGGCACACCACCACCTCGTCCCAACTCTATGAAATGTCCAATGGCGCCCGCATCATCGATACGCCCGGCATTCGGGAGTTCGGGTTGTGGCAGCTCGGCCGCGAGGAGTTGCACGGCCACTTCCACGAATTCGACGCCTGGGGCGGGGAGTGCCGGTTCGCGGATTGCACCCACACCCACGAGCCCGGCTGCGCGGTCAAACAAGCCGTGGAGGCGGGCCAGATCCCGCGGGCGCGCTACGAGGCGTACTGCCGGATCTTGGGGTCGCTGTTGGGCTAGAGTGAATCGACGATCTTCCGGATCTCCCGGATGGTGAGTTCCAGCTCCTCGTCGATCGTGTAGAAATGCGGTGCGATGCGGATGCCTGCAGCGGGCCGGTAG
>JACQDI010000197.1 GCA_016201195.1 Acidobacteriota bacterium
GCCAAAATCCGGTTGTTGCTGCGCAACCCCAGCGACCGGGAACAGCCGCCGTTGCCCAATCTCGCGCTGACGAATCTGTTTGCCCGCGGCTCGGCGTCAGGAGCTCGCGCCGAGCGGCGGCCGGAGCCTGCCGCCCAAGCCAACCGCAGCGCCGCGCTGCTGCGCAAACCCTAAACCGAGATGATCCTCGCCTTTACCGTCCTCGCGATGTTTCTGATCGCCTTCCTGGCCGCGGCGATCGCCACGGTGGTCGCCTGGATCATTCTGCAGAGGTTTTCCGGCAATGGCGAGAGCGAGTCGGCCGAAATCGTGACCCGCTTGCTCAAGGAGGACAGCTTGAGCACCGTTTCGCCGTGGGCCGGCCTGCTCGCGTGTTTCGATTTCGTGAAGGGCTTGCAGGCCCGCCTGGAGGAGGCGGACCTGCCCTGGTCGGTTGGCCGCCTCACCTCGATGATGCTGCTGTCGGGCACGGTGGTTTTGGCCCTGCTGTCGAATTTGAACGGGATGCCGGTTTCGGTGGCCCTAGTGGCCGCAGTGGCCAGCGCGTGGATCCCCTACGTCTACGTGGCGCGCAAGCGCTCGACGCGGCTGGCGCGCTTTGAAGCGGAGCTCCCGGACGCCCTGGAATTCCTGGCCCGCTCGCTCCGCGCCGGCCACCCCTTCGTGGTGAGTCTGGAACAGCTTGCCGACGAGAGCCAGCCACCGCTTTCGACCGAGATGCGCCGGTTATTCGACGAGCGGCAACTGGGGATGCCCTGGGACGTAGCCCTGCAAAACCTCAACCGGCGGGTCCCGCTGGTCGACGTGGGGATCTTCGCCGCCGCCGTGCAGCTCCAGAGCCGCACCGGCGGCAATCTCGGGGAAATCCTGGGCCGGCTCGCAGAAACCATGCGCGAGCGGTTCGCGTTGCGCGGCGAAGTCCGCGCCCTGGCCACTCACGGCAGAATGACCGGCACGGTGCTCACCCTGATCCCGGTGGTGGTCGTCGGCGTCATGCTCTTTGTGAGTCCGACGTATCTGAGGCCGCTGGTCAACCATCCGCTCGGCCAGAATATGATCGTAGCGGCCGTGGCCTGCCTGGTGCTGGCCCATTTTGTGATTCGCAAGATTGTCCGCGTCAAGCTATGACCGAATTCTGGATTCTCGCCGGCTTCTTCGCCTTCGTTATGGCCCTGACCGTCTTGGCCGGGTACGCGCTGGTGCTGCGCCCGGCGGCGGCTACCCCCGTAGCCGCTCCCGTGGCTGACCATGCGTCGCCCAAAGACGTGCTGGCGGAAACGGTGCGGCGGGTGGGGGAACAGATCCTCGCCCGGCGGTCCGATGCGGATGCGCTGCGCAAGCGCCTGGTGGCAGCCGGGTATCGCTCGTCCTCCACCGTGCCCCTCTATTCCGGCCTCAAGGTCGCCAGCGCGCTGCTGCTGGCGATCATGCTCGGCTGGACCGTGCTTGTGGTCCGCCAGGAACTTTCCAGCGCCGTGTTCATGGCCTTTGCGGCCGCCGCTTTCGGCTACACGGTGCCCGAGCACATCCTGGGGGCGATGGTCAAGGCGCGCCGGGAGCGCATCCGGCAGGCCCTGCCCGACGCGCAGGACCTGCTCGTGTTGTGCATCGAGTCCGGCCAGTCATTCGACCAGGCCCTGGTAGAAACCAGCCGTGTGCTCAGAAGCTCTTATCCCGATTTGAGCGGCGAAGTGGCCCTGGCTCACCTGGAAGTGCGCGCCGGCACCGGCCGCGCCGAGGCCTTACGAAACCTGGCCGACCGCAACCAGGATCCCGAGCTGCGCAAGCTGGTCAACCTGCTGATTCAGAGCGACCGCTTCGGCGCCAGCCTCGCTCCCGCCCTGCGCGTCCACTCGAAGTACCTCCGCCTGCGCAGCAAGCAGCAGGCTGAGGAGACCGCGCGCAAGATCAGCGTCAAGCTGCTGTTCCCCATCTTCTTCCTGATCTTCCCCTGCATGCTGCTGGTCACCGCCGGCCCGGCCGTCATTCAGATCATCACGCAAGTGCTGCCCATGCTTCAGTAGCCGGATCGTGGATCGTGGTCCGCGCGCTCCCAGCCCACGATCCACGTTCCTCAATTCATTCAAACAGTTTCCTCTGTTCCTTGGGAACCAGCCGTGCTTTGCGACGGGGCTTACTGAGGGGGCTGCCGATCACGCCCAGCACCATCAGCTCTTTCAGGGCCAGGCGGGGCACGAAGATTCGCTGGTTGTTGGAGTAGGGGTCGGGCGGGGTGATGGTCAAACCTTGTTCGGTCAGTTGCAGCAGGTCATTGGGCAGGATGCCGTCCAGCACGTCGTCATCGCGGAAGCGCATCCGCACCCAGAGACCCTCCAGCTTGGGCCGCGATTGGAACAGTTTCTTTTCCTCCCCCCCCGGCTCCGGCTCGAACTCGCGGACGAAGTACACCGCCTTTACACTTTGGTAGGGGACCAGCGCCGCCTGGCCCTCGCGGGTCAGCACCTCGACGCCGTCGGCGCGCAGGTAGGTCTGCGGGCTGGCGTAGCCGGCCAGTACCTGGCCGTCCAGCCGGCGCACCAGGACTTTTTTGGTGGTCGATCCGGCCAAGAGCGATTTTACACGAAAAGACGGAAAGCAGGGCGGCCCCCCGGCCGGCTTCCGGCGAGTGCTAGGATAATGAAGAGAGGGAAAGGCATGCCCGCAGATGGCCCTCCACACGATTCTCCGCTCGCCGGAAGCTGCATCCCACAGGAGTGGCTGAAGGAATTTGAGGCCGCGTCGCGACGCCCGTTGGAAATACGGATGCGGTATGGCTTCCTCCACACCTATAAGCCTGTTCTGGACGACGCCCGGTTTCGAGCCTTCGACACCATGGAGGACTATCGTCTCTGGTGTGAAACGCAGTTGCCGAGCTGGCTAGGCTATGGCCGCCTTTGAGTACCGGCAAGCGCAAGAAATCCGGGACGTTTTCCAGCGGCACGGGGTTTCGTACCTCTTCATAGGCAAGTCCGGCGCGATCCTTCTGGGATACCCGGATACGACCCAGGACGCCGACCTGTTTGTCAAGAGATCCGACGCTAACTGCGAGGCTCTGCTTCGAGCGCTGATGGAGCTGGGCTTCGTGTTCACCGAATCAGAGGCCGGCGAGGTGAAGCGCGGCAAGGACTTCATCCAGTTGAAGAACGGTCCCTTCGACCTGGACCTGGTGTTTGCGCCAGACGGGATCGAGCGGTTTGAGGATGCCTGGATCCGACATGTCGACGTGGAGGGATTTCCGGTGTGCCACATCGATGACATCATCGCCAGCAAACAGGCGGCGAATCGACAGAGAGATCGGGAGTCTCTGCCCCGGTTGAAGGCTTTTCGAGAGTATTGGATCAGAACCCACGTGGGCCGATAAGCGGCTGGCCCGTGGCCTGTAGACCCTCAACCTGTGGACCGGTGCCGAAGTTCCGTATCCTGTTCTGTTCACCCCACATTGACAAAACCCACCCCCTTTCCCTATCATTTTGTTGAACCCCATTTTCAGCTAGGGACCGGACGACAGTATGATTAAAGTGGAAGGTCTGACCAAACGCTACGACCGGACGACGGCCGTAGACCATATCAGTTTCGAGGTTCAAAAGGGACAAATCGTTGGTTTTCTAGGGCCTAACGGGGCCGGCAAGACGACCACGATGCGCGTGCTGACCTGTTTCCTGCCCCCCACCGAGGGCAAGGCCAGCGTGGCCGGCTATGACGTCCAGGAGCATCCATTGGATGTCAAGCGGCACATCGGCTATTTGCCCGAAAGCCCGCCGCTTTACCCGGAGATGGAGGTCGACGAATACCTCGCCTTCACCGGCCGGATCAAGGGGGTCAGCTCGGGCGGTATCCGGCGGCGCGTGGATGACGTTACCGAACGTTGCGCCCTGGGGGATGTGCGCAAGAAGCTGATCAGCAAGCTCTCGCGCGGCTACCGCCAGCGCGTCGGGCTGGCCCAGGCCCTGATCCACAACCCGGACGTGCTGATCCTGGACGAACCGACCGCCGGCCTCGACCCCAAGCAGATCATCGAGACGCGCAAGCTGATCCACGACCTTTCGGGCGAGCACACCATCATCCTCAGCACTCACATCCTGCCCGAAGTTTCCACCACCTGCCAGCTCGTCATCATCATCAACCAGGGGAAACTGGAAGCCATCGACACGCCGGAGAACCTGACCGCCCGCCTCCAGGGCCACGAGACGATCTTCGTGGAAGTGGAAGGACCCGCCGACCAGGTCGCCGCCCGGCTCCAGGGCTTGGCCGGCGTGACCCGCGTGACCCGCAAGGATGGCCAGGCCGGGCGCAACAGTTGGGAGATCGAAACGGCCAAGGACCACAACATCCGCAGCCTGTTGGCCCACGCCGTGGTCACTTCCGGCTGGGGGCTGCACGAGCTGCGGCCGGTGGGGCTGAGCCTCGAAGAAATCTTCCTGAAACTGACTACCTCGGACAAGGCGGCAGAAGCCGCCGCGGAGAAGCAAGCTTCCGGAGGGACATCGTGAAAAACATCTGGGTTTTGGCGCAGAGGGAGTTGAAAGGCTACTTCGCCTCGTCCATCGCCTATATTGTTCTGGCAATGTTTGCCGTGATCTTCGGCTATTTCTTCTACAGCGCGACGGCGATTTTTGTGGATTACAGCATGCGGTCCATGATGCAGCGGGGCATGGCGCCGCCGGTGAACCTCAACGACTTCATCATCCGGCCGCTGCTGATGAACGTGAGCGTGATCGTGCTGTTTCTCATGCCCATGATCACCATGCGCCTCTTCGCCGAAGAAAAGCGCAGCGGAACCATCGAGCTGCTGATGACCTCCCCGCTGCGGGATATCGAGATCATCCTGGGCAAGTGGCTGGCGGCGATGCTGCTCTACCTGTGCCTGCTCGGCATTTCCGCCCTTAACATCCTGGTCCTGTTCCTGCACGGCAGGCCCGATTGGCGAGCGCTGCTGGTGGGCTACCTGGGGCTGCTGCTGCTGGGCGCGGCCTTCCTGGGCCTGGGCTCGTTCGTCTCGACTCTGACTAAGAACCAGATCGTGGCCGCCAGCCTCACGTTCGGTGTGTTCCTGATGCTATGGGTGCTCGACTGGGTGACCTCCTACTCCACCACGACTCTGGGCAAAGTCGTGGCCTATCTCTCCATCACCACCCACTTCGAGCCGTTCGCCAAGGGCGTGCTGGAGCTGAAAGACGCCATCTATTACCTGTCAGTTATCTTCCTGGGCATCTTCCTTACTGCCCGGTCTATGGAGTCGCTACGGTGGAGGGCGTAATGTCGAGGAACAGGACCCACCCGAAGCCCCGTCGGGATCCTGTCTTCTGTATTCTGTCTTCTGTATTCCTTTTCTCGCAGAGGCTAATCCTATGAAAATGGCCTGGATTCAAACCCGGCAAACCAAATACGGCGCTTATCTCGTCGTCTACATTCTGATAGTGGTGGCCATCCTGTCGGCGGGGAACTACCTCGCCAACCGCTATAACAAGACGTTCGACGCCACCAGCTCGAAAATCTTCAGCCTCTCCGACCAGACCAAAAAGGTGGTCGGCAACCTCAAGCAGGACGTCAAGATCTACTACTTCGACACCGCGTCGCGCATGAACGAAAGCCGCTTCGGCCCGAGTCCCCGCGACCTGCTGGGCCGCTACGGCAACCTTTCGCATCGCCTGTCGGTCGAGTACGTCGATCCGGTCAAGAATCCCAAGAAAGCTCTGGACATGAAGGTGAACACGGCGGGCACGACCATCGTGGAGGCGGGAGGCCGCCATGAGGAAGCCAAGAGCCTGAGCGAGGAGCAGATCACCAACGCCCTGATCCGCGCGCTGAAGGGCAACAAGCGCACCGCCTGCTTCATGGAGGGCCACGGCGAGCACGACCTCGAGAACCAGGAGGGGCCCGGTTTTTCCGCCGTCAAGGAATCGCTCGAGTCGAGCAACTTCACGGTCAAGAGCATTTCGCTGATGCAAAAGGAAGCTGCCGTTCCCAGCGACTGCACGGTGCTGGTCGAGGCGGGTCCGCGCACCGACCTGATCGAGCCCGAGATCCAGGCCATTCGCAAGTATGTTGAGGGCGGCGGCCGCGCGCTGTTCCTGCTCGATCCGCCGACCAGGGGCGTCACCAGCGCCGCTCTGGTCAAGCTGCTCGGGGAATGGGGTGTGAAGGTCAACAACGACATCGCCGTGGACCTGAGCGGCATCGGCCAGCTCTTCGGAGCCGACGAGCTTTCGCCCCTGGTCACCAAGTATGAGTCACACGCCATCACCCGCGAGATGGCCAAGGTGGCCTGCCTGTTCCCGCTCGCCCGCACCGTGGACTCGGGCGACACGAAGGACAAGGTTAGCGTGGAAAAACTCTTCAGTACCACCCCCAAGAGCTACGCCAGCTCCGACTTCGCCTCCGGACAGATCAAGCTCGACCCCAAGAAGGACAAGGCCGGACCGCTCAACCTCGCCATGACAGGTACCTACCGCACCGACAAAGAAGGCTCGCAGGGCCGCTTTGTGGTGGCGGGCAGCTCGCGGTTCGTCACCAACTCC
>JACQDI010000198.1 GCA_016201195.1 Acidobacteriota bacterium
CGGTGATCAGCGGCGGCGCCAGCGGATGCTGCAGCGTAGCGGTCAGCCGCACGTTCAGCACCGCCGAGGGCGAGGGCACCTGGTAGACGAACAGAAACGTGTCGGTCAGCCCGAAAATGTAATTCCCGTCCCCGGAAGAGGCCATGCTGGCCTTGGTGATCTCCCGCGGGAAGGTCGGCTCCGGCACCGGCAGGGCCAATCCCATGGAGGCGATCGTGGTCACCACCTCGAAGGTCCCCCCGTTGGGCCGGAACCGCTGGATGTCCACCGTGGTGGTGATCAGCGCCACCCCGTCGGCCCCGAAGGCCACCGCCAGCGGCGGGTTGGAGATCGCGTAGTTCTGGCGGGACAGGTCGTTGAGGTTGACCACGGTGATCGAGCTGATGGTGGTCGTGCCCAGGTTGAGGTAGTTGGGCACCACCAGGTATTGCCCATCGGGAGACAGCGCCAGGCCCGACGGCGAGCGCCCAAAGTTCATCGAACTCACCAGCCGGTTGGTGGCCGTGGAGATCACGTCCACCTGCCCGGCGGTGAAGTCGGCCAGGTACAGCGCCCCGCGCGGCTCATCCAGCACCATCTCGCTGATGTGCCCCGGCAGCGGGATCACCGTGCCGAACGTCCCCGCCGCCGCGGGCAGAGCCACGGCCAGAATAGCGATGATGCTAATGCCCCGCCTGAACCAAGTCTCGAATACCAGGGTAGCCTTTCTCATGTCGTCTCTCTCCTCCCGCCCACCGGCCGAGGGT
This sequence comes from Acidobacteriota bacterium, assembly GCA_016201195.1. Lineage (GTDB taxonomy): Bacteria > Acidobacteriota > Terriglobia > Bryobacterales > JACQDG01 > JACQDI01. Next base: position 747 of record JACQDI010000198.1, read on the forward strand.
GAATCCCCTTGGGGGCGGCCGGCGATGCCGTTCCGGAACCAGGGGCCTTCCGACACCTCCACCTGGGCGCGTTGCCCCTGGTCCTTTATCGTCAGTTGCTCCCGGCCACGTTAGGCCGGGCGCAGGGCGGAAAACTAGTTTTCGTGCCCCTGCTGATCGCGATGCTTTCGCCGCAGCAAGATTACGCCCAGCAGCACCACTGCCAATACGCCACAAATCACTCGCACCACTACCGGGTCCATTGTTCTTCTCCTTTTTCTAGTTGTTCATCATCGGGAGCAACTCCCGGACGATCCGCACGAAAACCGGTCCTACCGTCACTACAAACAACGATGGCAAGATAAAAAAGAAAATCGGGAATACCAGCTTCACGCCGATCTTGGCGGCTTTGGTTTCCGCCTCCTGCCGCGCCTGCACCCGCATGTAGTCGGCGTGGCTCTTGAGCGACTGGGCGATCGAGGTGCCGAAGCGGTCGGCCTGCACCAGCACGGCCACCAGCTTCTTCACCGACTCGACGCCCGTCCTCTGGCCCAGATCGCGCAGCGCATCCACGCGGCGTTTGCCGGCGCGCATCTCCAGGTTGAGCACGGCAAACTCTTCGCTGATCTCCGGGTGGGCATGTTGCAGCTCCTTGCTGACCTGCATGATGGCTTGGTCCAGGCCCAAGCCCGACTCCACGCAGACCACCAACAGGTCGAGCGAGTTGGCCATCCCCCGGTGGATCATCTTCTGGCGCTTCTTGGCGGCGTGCCGCAAGAACTCGTTGGGGAACAGGTAGCCCACCGCCGCCGCCCCGCCCACAAACCCCAGCAAAGAGTCCTGGCCGATCGAGAAGCTGAGCATCAGTCCCAGCACCACCACCGGCAGCACCACCGCCAGGGCCGCCTTTGTGCCATAGAGGACGCGCAAGGCGTTGGGGCTGCGGTAGCCGGCCTGTAGCAGGCGGCGCTGCAGCAGCCCGCTGTCCCTGGGGCTGGCCGGGATGATCCCCCCCAGCTTCTTCATGATGTCGCGGAAAGCCAGGCTGGGATGCGTCATCATCTCCTCGGAGGCGGCGATTTCGCCGGCCACGCGGTCGAGCGCGGCTTTGGGCCGGGCCCAGACGCTCATCCCGAGCATCGACAGCGCCGCCACCAGCAGCGCGAACAGCAAGACAGAGGAAATCAAAACCATAACGTTTCCCTACCCTCAGACTTCTATAGCGATGATCTTCCGGATGGACAGGAAGCCCAAAAACTGCAGCCCGATACAAGAGGCCATCATGATTTTCCCGGTCGGATCATTGACGAAGAACAGGACGTAGTCCGGGTTCGTCCAGAACATCAGGACGGCGACCACCATCGGAATCATCGACAGCACCAACCCCGAGATGCGACCGTGGGCGCTGATGGCCCGGATCTGCCCGCGCAGCTTGAACCGCTCGCGGATCAGGTAGGCCAGGTTCTCCAGCAGCTCGGCCAGGTTGCCTCCGGTGCGCTTCTGCAGCAGCACCGCGGAGACGAAGAAATGCACGTCCAGCAACGGCACGCGCTTGCCGAGCTTTTCCAGGGCCACATCCAGGGGCAGGCCCAGGTTCTGCTCTTCAAACGTGCGCCGGAACTCCCCCGAGATCGGCTCGGAGAATTCCTTGTGCAGCATCTCCAGCGACACCGAGAAGGCGTGCCCGGCGCGCATGGCGCGGGCCGCGAATTCCAGCGCCTCCGGGAACTGCTCCTCGATCTTGCTCAGGCGCTTGGAGCGTTTCTGGTAGATATACACAAACGGCAGCGCGGCCCCGATCAGCATTCCCACCGCCGAAATCGGTTTCCCCTTGGGCACCACGTACCAGAAAATGTTGAAGAACACCAGGGCCAGAAACAGCGAGGCGTGCACCAGTTGCGCCGGCTCCCAGCTCAGGCCCCCCTGCTCGATGTAGTCCCGCAGGCGGCCCTTCAGATCTCCACCCAGCAACAGCTCGGCCAGTTTGCGCCTCTCGGTGTCTGAGGCCTTGATGAGCTGCGTCTGTTTGAGCGCCTTGGCGGTCTTCTGCTTGCCTGATAGCCGGTCCTTGATCTGGTCGACATCGCGCTTGTGCATGCCCTTCGAGAGCAGCAGCGCCGCCGGGATCGTGGTGGCGATCACCAGGATAAAGATGAGGATGACAGTAAGCGGCATAAATCCTCTGGATCGTGGATCGTGGACCGTGGATCGTGGAAGAACCCTCGGGCCCACGATCCACGCTCCACGATCCGGTCTTTTAGTCCACCTCTTCCATGCTTTCGAACATCTCCATGGGCAGCCGGATGCCGGCGGCCAGGAACTTCTCGTAGAACTTGGGCCGAATGCCGGTGGCCGAGAAGCGGCCGATCACCTTGCCATCCTGGTTGACGCCGCGCTTCTCGAACACGAACAGGTCCTGCAGGGTGACCACTTCACCCTCCATGCCGGTGACCTCGGTGATGGAGGTGCAGCGGCGGGAGCCGTCGCTCATGCGGGCCACCTGAACGATCACGTCCACGGCGGCGGCGATCTGCTGGCGGACGGAGGTGAGCGGCATGCTGGCGCCGCCCTGGGTCACCATCACCTCCAGGCGGCTGATGACGTCGCGCGGGGTGTTGGCGTGCACGGTTGTCATCGAGCCGTCGTGGCCGGTGTTCATGGCCTGCAGCATGTCCAGCGCTTCCTCCCCGCGACACTCCCCGATGATGATCCGGTCCGGCCGCATACGCAGGCTGTTGATCAGCAACTGGCGCTGGCGGATGGCGCCCTCGCCCTCCAGGTTCGGCGGCCGCGTCTCCAGTCGCGCCAGGTGCGGCTGCTTCAACTGCAGCTCGGCGGCGTCCTCAATCGTCACCAGGCGCTCGCGCGGCGAGATGAACGCCGACAGGGCGTTGAGCATGGTCGTCTTGCCGGCGCCGGTTCCGCCGGAGACGATGATGTTCAGCCGCGCCTTCACCGCCGCCTGGAGCAACTCCAGCATGCTGCGGGTCAGGGACAGCTTCTCCACCAGGTCATCGGGCATCAGCTTGTCGGTGCCGAACCGCCGAATCGACAGCAGCGGCCCGTCCACCGCCAGCGGCGGGATGATGGCGTTGACGCGCGAGCCATCCGACAGCCGCGCGTCCACCATCGGCGACGACTCGTCCACCCGCCGTCCCACCTGGCTGACGATCTTGTCGATGATCCGCAACAGGTGCTGGTCGTCCTTGAAGGTGACCGTGGAAAGCTCCAGCACGCCCTTGCGCTCGATGTACACCTGGCGATGGGTGTTCACCAGGATGTCGCTGATGGTGGGGTCCTGCAGCAGCGGCTCGAGCGGCCCCAGGCCGAACACCTCGTCCAGCACCTCGTCGCAGATCTGCTGCCGCTCCATGGAGCTGAGCAGCGTCGATTCGCCGTCGAGCAGCGCCAGCAGCGCCTGGCGCACCTCGCTGCGCACCTTCTGGTTGTCGATGGTGGCCAGCGCTTCCAGGTTGATCTTGTCCAGCAGCTTGCGGTGCAGCGTGAACTTCAGCTCCTGGTACTGGGGGTTGAGCGAAAGCTTGGTCCGGCCGGCGCTGCGCCGCAGCCGGTCCTCCCAGCTCACATCCTGCTGTGTATAGGTGTTGGTGATAGTGGCCATAGTTCGTCAGCTCTCCGGCAGCAGGGCCGCCAGGTTCAATACCGAAAGCCCGCTCTTTTTCTTCTGATCCTCCGGCTTCTCGGAGCCCAACAGGGTGTCCGTGAAGCGGCGCAGATGCCGGCCCATGTCGCAATTGGGCGGCACGGGCTTGCCCGCGGTCAGGGCCCGGTGCACGGTCGCGTAATCGTCGGGGAACGTGTAGTGCACCGGAAAATTGAAAACCTTCTCCATGTCCTGGCAGGTCAGCTCGTCCTTACGGCTGCTGCGGTTCACCAGCACCCGGAAGCGCTCCCGGCTGAACCCCATCTGGTCCAGGAACATGATGCACTTGCGGGTCATGTGCAGCGAGGGCAACTCGGGCGTGCAGACAATGAAGATCAGGTCGGCGTCGCCCAGGGTGGCCATGGAGATCCGCTCGTAGGCGGAAGGCAGGTCCACCACCACCCCCTGGTAAATAGCCCGGGCGTATTCCAGCAGCTCGTGGACGCGGTGACCCTCGAACGACATGCTTTCCGGCTTTTCGGGCGCGGGCATCACATCCACGCCGCTGACCGTGTCGATCAGAGCGCTCCACAGGCTGGTGTCGAGTTGGTCGGAGTGGCGTATGCCGTCCAGCAGCGAATAGCTGTGGTTGATCTTCAAGGCGAACGAGAGCGTGCCCCCGAGCAGATCGAAGTCGGCCAGCAGGATCTTTCGCCGGCCCTCCTTGGAAAGCGCGTAGGCGGTGTGATAGGCGAGCGTGGTCGCCCCATAACCCGCCTTGGCCCCCACAAAGGCCAGCAGCTTCCCGCGCTCCGGCTGGGTGCGCTCCTCGTTTTCCCGCAGCCGCAGGATGCGCGCCACCACCGTGTTTTGAGTAGGCACGTCGAACGGTGCGCACAAAAACTCCGTGGCACCGCTGCGCAGCGACCGCATGATCACCTCGGCGTCGCTGGTCGGGTGCAGGCCGATGATGTGCACGGTGGGACGGAACGAGGTGATGTAGGGCATCAGGCTCAGCGCCGTCTCCAGGTGAGAACTCAGATCGAGCAGGATCAGGTCCGGGCGCAACTGGCGCACCCGCATGTCCAGCGCCTGTGGCGTGGGGTAAGCTTTCACATCCGCCAGGATGTTGAAGGTCCGGTTATCTGCCAGAGTGTTGGTGAACTGCTGGGCCAAGCTGCGGTTCGGGCATATCAGCAAGGCCGTCAACTCCGCTCCCTGTTTGATCGCGTACGTTGCCATGGTCAGACTCTCTTTGCTCCCCGGCGCAGTTCCCTCACTTCTTTTTTTTCTCCTCGTGAACCGGTAGGAATTCATTGGGGAACTCCAGCTCCGGTTTCTTGTCCCCGGGGGCCAGGGCCGAGGGGAACTCGGGAGTGACCAGCACCAGCAACTCGCTGTTGGTCTTGTTCAAGCTGCGGCTCTTGAAGATGTTCCCCAGCAGCGGAATACTGGCCAGGCCGGGGATCTTCATGAAGTTCTCGGTCACGCGCTGGTCAAGCAGCCCGGCGATCACGAAGCTCTGGCCGGGTTGCAGCTCGATATCCGTCTCCACCCGCCGGGTCGAAAGCGCGGGAATGGTGAAGCCGGACAGCGTCAGCGCGTTGGCGAAATCGAGCGAACTCACCTCCGGCCGCACGTGCAGCTTGATGGTGTCGGTGGCCGTGATCACCGGCAGAAAATTCAGCTTGATGCCGAACTCCCGAAACTGGATCGTGACCGCCCCGGCATTGGCGCCCCCCTGAATCACCGGAACAGGAAACTCGCCGCCTACCAGGAAGCTGGCATCTTTGCCGCTGGTGGCCACCAGGTTCGGCTCGGCCAGGATCTGGATCAGGTTGCGCGTCTGCAGCGCCTTCAGCAGCAGGCCCAGGTTCAGATCCGGGCGGAAGGCGAACACGTTCAGCAGGTCATTGAGGGTAAAGCTGGATCGGAAACCGCTGAGCGGCGCCCCGATCGCGCCGCCCACATCGGCCGTTCGCGGCGGGCCGAACTGCTGCGTGCTGATCGCGCCGGGGGTGTTCAGCGCCCCGGTGCTCAGGATGCTGGCCCCCAGTTGCTCGGCGGCCGACTTCTGGACCTCGGCAAAGCGCACTTTCAGGATGATCTGTTTTTCGGTAATCGGCGGAACCGCCAGGTTGTTGACCACCGTGCGGCCCAGCCCGGTCACCATGGCTGTCGCCTTTTCCGCCACCAGGGGTGAGCTGACGCGCCCAGTGAGCGAAACCGCGTTGGCGCTGACCATC
>JACQDI010000199.1 GCA_016201195.1 Acidobacteriota bacterium
GATCACCACGGTAGCGATGCGGAAATAGAGGTCTTCACGGAGGTACTCGGCGCGCAGCTCGGCCAGGGGGCGATTGGAGGCCGAGATCACCCGCACGTCGACCTTCACCGGACGAGGGCTGCCGACCGGCCGCACCTCGCCCTCTTGCAGCACGCGCAGCAGCTTGACTTGGGCCTCCTTGGGCATCTCGCCGATCTCGTCCAGAAAGACGGTGCCGCCGGTGGCGCTGGCGAACAGCCCGGGGGCGTCGGTGTAGGCTCCGGTGAAAGCGCCGCGCCGAAACCCGAACAGCTCGCTTTCCACCAGATCGCGGGGGAGCGCGCCGCAGTTCACCGGCGCAAACGGACTCCTGGCGCGCGGGCTCGAGGCGTGGATGGCGCGGGCCAGCATTTCCTTGCCAGTGCCGGTTTCTCCCAGCAGCAGCACGGAGGCGTCGGTGGCGGCGACCGCGCGCGCCCGCTCCAGAACCCGCTGCATGGGCGCGGAGACGTAAACAAAACTCTCAAACAAAGCGCAGCACTCCAGGTTGGCCTCCAGTTGGGCCACCCGCTCGCGCAACTCGAACACCTCGGTGAGACGCCCGATTTTCTTGCGCGCCGCCTGGTAGTCGAACGGCTTGGTGAGATAGTCCTCGGCGCCGCGCTTGATGGCTTCCACCGCCGTTTCGATGGTCCCGTAGCCGGTCATCACGATCACCGCCAGGTCCGGATCCCGGCGGTGGAGTTGTTCCATGAGAGCCATGCCGTCGGTGACCGGCATAATCAGATCCACCAGGGCCATGGCCAGGTGCGGATTCCGCTCCTGTATGGCCAGAGCCTCGGCCGCCGAAAGAGCTACCTCGACGGAATACCCTTCTTGTTGCAGGAACTCTTGCAGGGTGCCGGCCAAGCCCGCATCATCGTCGACCACCAAAATGGCGCCAGGGTGCGTGGCAGCGGGTGCGGTCATGCGGGAACCTCCACCTCCGCCGCCACCGTCCGGTAGAGCGGCAGTTCGAGGAAGACCGTGGTTCCCTTCAGCGGCTCGCTCTCGAGCCGCACTGAGCCGCCGTGCTCGACCATGATGTTGCGGGCGATGGCCAGGCCGAGGCCGGTACCCTTACCCGGCCCCTTGGTGGTGAAGAACGGCTCGAATATGTGCGGCAGATCGGCGGGAGCGATGCCGCAGCCATCGTCGCCGATTTGAACCTCCAGGTGCGCCGGGGCGATGGTGCGGCAACGGATGGAGATGGCGCCTCCGGGGGCGATGGCGTCCAGGGCGTTGTTGAGGAGGATGGAGAACAGGGCCTCCAACAGGTTGCGGTCGGCGAGGACCTGCTGGCCGTTGACCTGGCTCACCTCCAGCGCCACCCGCGCCCGCTTGGCCAGCACCGAGGGCGCAAAAAAGCTCACCACCGACTCGATCGTGCGCGCGATCTCCTGGGGCTGCTTGTCGACCGGCGCGCGCCGGCTGAACTCCAGCAGCCGCTGGACGAAATGCTGGCAAAAGTGCAGGCCCGATTCCAGGCGGTCCAGATCGCCCGCGCAGGGCCCGTGGTGAGAGCGTTCCTGCATCATCTGAATCCGCAACAGCATGGCTGCCAGCGGCGTATTGAGGTGGTGAGCGGTGCCGGCGGCCATCTGGCCCATGCTGGCCAGCTTCTCGATTTCAAGCAGCCTCTGCCGCAGCCGCACTCGCTCCCGGATATCGCCGGTGACTTCCAGAAAGAAGTTGCGGCCGAACGCTTCGCGAAAGGGCAGCAAGCTGAGCTGCACCTCGAAGCAGATCCCGCGGTGGTCGCGGCGCAGGGTTTCCACGTCCAGGACCGGGCGGCCCGCCTCGACCTGGGTGAGAAACCCGCGCAATTCAGCCTCTTTTTCGGGTGGGACCGTGGGCAGGAACTGCCCCAATACCTCGGCCTTGCTGAAGCCATACAGGCGCTCAGCCGCCGCGTTCCACTCGGTCACCCGCCAGGAGTCGTCGTAGAGGGCCACCGCTCCGGGGGAGACCTCCAGAAGCCCTCGATAGCGCTCCCGAGAGCGGCGAAGCTCTTCCTCGCTGCGCCTTCTCTGCCGCAGCACGTACCAGCCGGCCCAAATCGCCAGCAGCAGGGAAGACAGAATGCCGCGGGTAATATACAGGTAATGCAGGGTGATATAGTCGGCTCCCCGGAAGAAACGGTTCTCAAGCAGTTCCCAGGCGGAGAACACCACCGCGGCCACGGTGATGCTGGACAGCATCAAGGTCGCCCAAAACCATCGGCGTTCCCGCGCGGTGTCATCCATACCACGCTGCTGGGCGAAGTCTCGTGCACGAGAGGTGCCAAACTGGCCCCAGTACACCTACTTCATCTCCAGGCAAAAAAGCCGCAATTCGGACCTGTTTGGTTGCGTCCATGCTCACACAATTGGGTGAATTGCCCCGCTCCCCGGACAAGAAAACCAGAAATTCGGGGCCCGATGGGTGAGGGAGGCCCTCTCTAATGGGTCGCCGGTCAGCGAGGCAGGGCTGACTTCCCGGCCTCTGGGCACCTCCTCCCCAGATTACCCGCCCGCTGCCCCGGGACGGTCAGCGAGGCAGGGCTGACTTCCCGGCCTCTGGGCACCTCCTCCCCAGATTACCCGCCCGCTGCCCCGGGACCCTTATCGAGCGTGGACCCCGGTTGCCTTGTCGAATACCGTCAGTCTGTCCCCCGATGTTCTTTTCGAGCAGTCGATTCAAGGTGACCTTCTCTGTTTCGAGAAAGCCCTGCAATACGAGCGATGCGGATCGATAGAAAGGCCGGCGAGCTCTTTGGTGAACGAACTGCAGCCACTGAGGAAACCACTGCAAGACATGCCGGTCCAGAAAACCGGACTGCGCCTGTTGCAGGGACACCGCGCTTGGCTCGGCGTGGGCCTCCCAGGCCAGGCCTTCGGCGGCTACCAGCATGGACATGAATCGCAGCTCGACACCCGCGTGATCCGGCAGCTCGTCCGTCTCCAGGTCGGCCCGCATTCCCCATTCCTGATAGGTCTTCACCACCTCAGACGCCGCCCGTCCCAGCCTCAATCCGGGCCGGCTTTCGCCGTTTAGCACGCGTTTCTCCCGGTAGTTGGTCTCGTAGGGAAACGTTTGCTGCGGTCCGGGAACGACAAACAGCGCGGAGTGCTCGACGGCCAGGTACTCGGCCTCCTGCCGTGGCGCAAGGTCTGTGCACAAATTGCGCACCTCGGGACCCAGCAGTGCGCACGCACTCTCTCTCCACTCCGCATTCGCGAACACCGCCAGGATCTCGCGTGTGGGTGGGCGGAGAATGCACTCGGAAAAAATCTGATAGACGGACCCGCGAAAAGCGGTGATCTCGTCCCGGATGGCGGCGGGTTGTATCATCGTCGAAACTCGATCGACGGATTGGTCAACGAAGGATCGGCGAATCCGTCGGGCGGCTCGCCGTACCTTTGCACGTCGTAGCCAAATCGAATGGCGCCTCCCACGCAAGTGTCCACGCAGGCCGGGCGCAAACCCTGCTCCACCCGATGGACGCAGAACGTGCACTTTTCGACCTTATGCGTCACCTGGTTGACCTGCGGCACCCCGTAGGGGCAGGCCCACGCGCAATACTCGCAGCCGATGCACTTGTCTTGGTCGATCAGTACGATGCCGTCGGAAGCGCGCTTCTCGATGGCCCCCACCGGGCAGGCCGCCAGGCAAGCCGGTTGGTCGCAGTGATTGCAGGCAAGCGTAAAAAACTCCACCTTGGGGGTCGGATAGGCGCCGCTTTCTCGCCGCACAAACCACCGATAGTTGACCGTGAAATCGAGCGTGGTGTTGTTCTCGAATTTACAGGCGTTGATGCAGCCCCGGCAACCCGTACATTTGCTTCTGTCAAAGATCCAACCGATTTGGGCCATCGCAAATCTCCTCCCTACGACATTCTTTGGACTTCGACCCGGGTCTCATAAAACGAAGTGTCGCCGACCACCGGCTCGGTCACGCAGACGTCTCCCAGCACAGGGTCCACGCGCATGAGCAAGCAGGAGTTCATACCCATCGCCCGCCCGGGATCGAAATCTCGCGCCTGGCCATCGATGGTGGTGGCGCGCGAACTCATCTCCCAGTGCCCATAGCTGTTAGCGATAGCCACCACGCCGGGCCGGATGGCTTCGGTCGCCCATACCCGGCCCTGGATACCCGCGGGATTCGACGCTGAGGTTACCCGAACAAGATCACCCGTTTCCAGCCCACGGCCCCGCGCATCCGAGGTATGCATTTCCACGAAGTTTTCCGGCATCAATGCTTGCAGCGAAGGGCAAACGATAGAACGCGACTGCGTTTGCGTCACCAGCTTGTAGGTCACCAGCGCGAGCGGGAATCCCGGGTCGCGGATCGGGTTGCCCCGAATGTCCCGCGGCTGCGAGTCGACATACGGCACACCTGGGAAGTACTTGGGGTTCAGCGGCTTCAGTGTCGCCCGGTCCCAGTCCGTAGCCAGGTTGGTGTTGATCGTGCTGCCCACCGGCTCGGAATACACATTGGTACGGCCGGCCAGCCGCCACAGCAGCACCCCGTTGCCTTCGTCGTAGGGTTGCCTTCGTCGTAGGCGTCGGCGTAGCTCTGGAACACTCCGCCGCGGCGAACCACATCTTCCGGTGTCACCTGAATCCCGGTGGCGGCCGCGTCGGCCACAATGTTGGCCAGCATTTTCTTGTAGAAATCCCAGGCCGTGTGCAGCGGCGAGCCGTCCACAAAGGCGTTTTCGCCGACACCCGGCAAGTTCAACCGCTTCCCGATGTCGATCAGCACGTCTTCCATCTGGCGCGTCTTGGGTAACACCGGGGTGTAAAAATTCGGCGCGTTGACGTCAAAGACGGCAGAAGCATCGTGCTCGCGGGCCGTTCCCTTGTCGTAGGTCCCCACTACGGGTTGGCGCCATGCGGTGACACGTTGCACGACGGTCGGCGCCGCTCCCGGCGCCCCCCACCGCTCCAGGTAGCTGGCTTCCGGCAGAATGTAGTCGGCGAGCGTCGAAGTCTCGTTGATGTCGATATCGAAGGCAATGAACAGGGGAACTTTCCGGGGATCCTTCAGGACGGCCTCATCATAGCGGCGGGCTGCCGGAATCGTATACACGCTATCCGACCAGTAGGTGATGAAGACCTTGATGGGGTAGAGATACCCGGCGGCCATGGAGGGGATCACTTCCTGCCAGGCCGGATCGCGTGGGCTGGCCAGCAAGAACCACGGTCGCTTGGAGGGAAAGCCATCCCGTTTGATCAGATTGGGCGCCGTCGCCGCATCATACTTGCCATTGCGCGCAAATGGGATGCCCCGCGCGGCTGGCCCGCCGGGAACCCTCATCACGTCCACCACCTTGTCGGCGATGTTGAAGCTCCCGCCACCGGCTGCATAGCCGCCGGAGCGGTCGAGGTTGCCGATGAGCACGTTCAGGATACAGATCGACATGGCCTGCACAAAGCCGTCGCTCTTCTTGCTCGGTCCCCGGTACTGGTCCGCCACGGCAAGGGTGCCGTGGCTGGTGAACCCCCGTGCCAGCCGAATGATGGTCTCTACCGGGATGCCGGCAATCTCGGCGTACTGGTCGTAGCTCATTTTCAGGGCCTCCTCCAGAAGCACTTTCAACGAGCTTTTCACCGCAATATTGTTGATGGCCCCCTCGAAGAACAGATCGATGCCGTCCGCTTGAGCGGCGGTCTGGACGGAGCCGACCAATTCCGGCTTCCCCGCAGCGACCAGGACAAAGTCATTGGCCGTTCCACCCGCCAGCCCCGCTTCGTTACCGCGCAGGAACCGGCCAAAGCTGGGATGCGCAGGGTCAGTCACTACCAGCCAACTGGCCGAACAGTGGGTCTGCACATCGCGTCCCAACCGGTCCTTGCCATTGATGGCAGCGGCCACGCGAGCATTCGGAGTTTTCAGGAACCGCTCGTTGTAGCGCCGGTTTTCCAATATCCAGCGGATCATCCCCATGGCCAAGCCGATGTCGCCACCAGGCTTGATCGGAACCCACTCATCGGCCCGGGCGGCACTCGTCGAGAGACGCGGATCCACCACCACGAAGCGGCCTCCGTTCTTGGGTAGGCCGTTCACCAGTTTTCGCGACATGGCGATCATGGGGAAATTGGCTTCGAGCGGATTGGTGCCGAAGAAGATGATGTACTGGGCGTTGTTGATGTCCGGCTTCAGATGAGCCTTGCCGAACACCTGGTTGGCGGTCATGTGATAGCACATCTCGCAGACCGAGTAGTGCGTCAGGCGGGCGTTAACGGTGCCATAACAGTTCTGCCAAAAGCGGTCCCAGAAGTGAGTCTGCCCTTCTTCCATACGCCCGATCATGCACAGGACCTGGTTGGCACGCTTGCCGAGCTCGGGGACATTGGGATCGATGTCGTTCATCAGGTCGCGGCAAACGCGCAGTCCATCCACCTGACCTTCGCCGAACAGATTGCCGCCCTCCACAATCTCCGTAAGGGCCTGGTCCCACTCGATGGCTCTCCACTGTCCTGAGCCACGCGGGCCGACCCGCTTCAGGGGCTGGCGGACGCGGAAGGGGTTGTAGAGGATCTCCACCCCGGCCTGGCCTTTCGGGCAGAGCCGGCCATAGGCGCCCCGGACGGTATCGGGGTCGGTCGCGTAGGGCACGATTTCATCGGCTTCCATGTTGGTGGGGTGATACGGATTACCACCGATTTTCGTCAGGATGCCGTTTTCCACCCGGGCCTTGATGCCGCAGTCGGACCGGCAGCCCAAACAAGCCGAGTGGACCGAGCGCACATTGGCCGCCGTTTCCGGCGTGTCCGGGGGCTGGCCGGTGAATCGCCGCGCTGCCTGCGCCACGATGTGCCTCGGCAATAGAAGGCTGCCACCAGTCACCGCTGCCGCTGTTCCGGCGACTTTCAGGAAATCACGACGGCTAAATTCCGGGTCCAACCACGTTTTGGAGCTTTGCTTTTTCTTTTCCATGCCGGTCTCCTGATCAACGTGCGTAGAGCTTCTTGGCCGGGCCGTACTGGCTATGACACGGGTAGCAACGCCGCTCCGCATCTACGTTCTTGCCCAGCTTCCCTGCATTCCCGCGGCCTTTTTCGATGCCCCGTACGATCTCGGTGCTCTCGTGGCAAAACGTGCACTGAGCCGCCGGGATGCCCATCGCTGCCACTCGATTGTGTGCGGGTGGGATCGTACTGTTCAGGCTGGTGCGATTGAAAATATCGGGGTGGCAGCCCGAGGCCAGGCAGTTCGGGTTGTACTGTCTCGACCTGGCGTCGTGTAGCGCGATCTGCGCGGCGATGGAACGATTGATCGGCTCGCCTTGCTTTCGCGGTGGGGTGGGAAGGCTTTGCGTCGCCGCCACCCAGGCCCCGGCCAGCAATCCTGCCAAAACCCAAAGTGGTCTGTTCATCTCGGAACTCCTTAGAACCGGTAGTTCAACAACCCTTGCAGCAGGTGCGTGTGATAGTTATTGAGCCGAGCCTGCGCCAGGTTGGATTCAAAAAACTGGTAGCGCGCCCCCACCGACCAGCGCTCTCCCAGCTCGTATTCCACGCTTCCGGCGACATCGTGGAGCAGATAGTTCTCCGTGCCGCCGGCGCGGTTTTGCTGGAACTGCGTGCTGATGGTGAGCTTCTCGAAAGTGGTCCAACTGCAGCCCACCAGGAATCCCGTGTTCGACACCGCGTACTCCCACGGGCTGAAGGTCAAAAACTGCGGCGTGCGGGCCAGGCCCAGCAGGCGGGTGTCAGCGCTGGTATAGTGCAGCATCCCAAATAGAAACCACTTGCTGGCGGGGTGCAGGTTCACGGTGGCCGCATAGGTGTTGAACTCCAGCCTGTTTTGCGACGGCAGCACGGATGACGTCAGCACCGCGTAGTCGCGATCTTCCTTGCGAAAGTCAAACCCGAAGTTGGCGCGCCGCGTGGTCCTCACCTTGACGCCGGCGCGATAGAGGTTCGTCTCAGTGTCGCGGTCGCCGAGGAAGTAGTTGCGGACCAGGCGGTCGAACTTTTCCCGGATGTTGTTCTGGCGCCGGCCATAGCCGCCCTGGAATTGCACGCGGTCGGTGGCGCGCAGGCGTCCCTCGAAGCTGAGGTTGTGAAAATCCGCCTGCTGGCGGCCCTCCTGAATGCTGGCGCCGGCGGTGAAATTCAGACCTGCGGGCGTAAAGAAGTTCGTGTAGGTCCGGGTTCGCGCATCGTATCGGTAGGTAGCCTTCAACGTCGCGCGCTGGTGGGGGTACAGGCTCACGCTCACCTGTTCGCGGTGCAGGGTGCTATCGAAGCTGGTGCGGCTTTCCAAGGACTCGGTCAAGCTGCGATCGACCGGATTCTCGAAACGCTGCTGGAATCCACCGCCCGCTCCCTCCCCCCACTCCTGGACCACGCGGTAGCGCACCGCCACCGCCCGCCGGGGCGCGTACAGCGCCTGCGCAAAAACTCCGTGAAAACGCGCGTCGGCCCGCAGCCGGTCGCCCCGCCGCGTCAGCGAGCCGAAATTGCGGTTCATCTCCAGGCGCGACCACTGCGGGTTATTCCGCAGGCCGTTGAAGAGGTACCCGCCGGAAAAATGCCAGCTCGAGCCGGCGAAGAAGTCGAAGGTGGCCGCCGCGCTGCCATAGTGGCCGTGCGTCTCGTTCCGGTAGGTCAAATCCCGGTTGAGAGCGATGCCTTCGAGTTGCGGCTGCAAGAAGGAATCTCGGGACTTCAGATTTTCGATTTCGCCTCCCACGTGGAAGTTGAAGCGGCCGAGGGGAAAATCCACTCCGAGGTGATAGGCGTGGTGAAAAGTGCTTAGAGTATTGGAAGTGGGTAGTGAGGAATCGATGGCGGAAAAATAGCTTCCGCCGATGAGTTGCAGGTCGCTGCCATTGGAGCGCCGGAACCAGTAGCCGCCGCGCACCAGGAAGCGCCGCCGGACGTTCCAGCTCCAGTCCACCGTGCCGGTTGTCCGGCGCAGGGTGAGGTCGCCGGGCAGGGAAAAAAGCCGGCCGGGCGTGGGGGAAAAGGTGGCGGTCGAGGCGGCGAAGTTGGTCGATGATGTGTCGTAGTAGGTTTGCAGGCGGTCGAACTTCAGCCGGATGCGGAAGTTCTCGATGGAGCCGGCCTCGATGACCACCCGGCTGTTGTTTTCCGGCGTAAACAAGGTCTCCAGGCGCACGTGACGGAATTTGGGAGAGATGCCGCCCGCCTGGACCGATTCCAGCGTCAGGCCCGCCCGCTCGCCCACCCGCTCCCGGAAGTAGTTCAGATCCCCTCGATTGTCGATCACCTTGAAACCGGCTGTGATTGCGCCGTTGATTTCGGTGCGGTCCTGGGCCAGCGCCGGAGCGCACAACGCCATCACCACGGGAAGGAGTTTTCGGAGCTTCATTGCGTCAGGTCCTCCGAGACGTTGGAGCCGTGGGGCCGGATGTGGCAATCCATGCACCGCGCCCGGCGCGAGAGCTTGAAGTCATGAGGGCTTTGGCCGACGGTCGGGAAACGAGTCTCGAAATGACATTGCAGGCAAAGAGCATTGCCCGAGACCGTGAGCAGCCGCCGGTTCGGCGAGCCGTGCGGCTTATGGCACTTGGTGCAGCCCTCTTCTATCGCCTGGTGCTGCCAGACAAAGGGGCCGCGCTGCTCGGCGTGACACCGGAAACACAGCGCATCGGCCTCATTGCCGACGCTGTGGGTGACCAGTTGGGTTCGCCACGTCTCGCCGTGGGGATCATGGCAATCGGTGCAGGTCATCTTGCCCCGCTCCAGCGGATGCCGGAACGGAAGCGCGAACTCCATCCGCTGCGTCTCGTGGCAGCGGTAGCAGTACTCATTCTTATTGGAGGCAAACAGATTGACGAGGCGTTCCTTGTTGTCAGGCAAGAACGCCGCAGCGGGGCGCGGTTTGCCATCGACGGCCAAAGGATGCAGGACCTCCTCATGGCAGTCCCAGCAAGAGACGTCGGCCTGGGCATGCTGGCTGTAAAAGGAATCTTTCTTGGCGAGCAGGTTGGAGAAATGGCAGCTCAAACAAAGGGAGGACCGATCCTGGGCCTTGATTTTTCCCATGTCCTCCTTGTTGACGATTTGCGCCTTGTCCAGTGTCTCCGCATGGCGGCCGCCCGGCCCGTGACAGGATTCACATCCCCGACCCGCGGCCCCTTCAAAGAAGGGCTTGTGATGGCGGGACGCCTCGTAAAAGCCGGCTTGCTCAGCATGGCATTCCTGGCACTTGGCGGATCCGATCGGGGTCGCTCCCGGGACTTTTCCAGCGATCCGGCTACCGAGCCTCCCATCGTTCTTCTTGTCGGCGGCCGCGGCCGGCGCCATCGCCAGCAGGAGGGCAAAGCTGATCACTGTGATGCTAGAGAGCATCAAGGTCGCCCAAAACCATCGGCGTTCCGGTGCGGTGTCATCCATACCACGCTGCTGGGCCAAGTGTCATGCACGAGAGGTGCCAAACTGGCCGCAGTACACCTACTTCATCTCCAGGCAAAAAAGCCGCAATTCGGACCTGTTTGGTTGCGTCCACGCTCTCACGATTGGGTGAATTGCCCCACTCCCCGGACTAGAAAACCGGAAATCCGGGGTCGGATGGGTGAGGGAGGCTCTCTCTAATGGGTCGCCGGAGTATTGGCGATCTGGCAGTGAGCTTGCTACCGTCCAGATGGGAGTCC
>JACQDI010000223.1 GCA_016201195.1 Acidobacteriota bacterium
CTTCACAAGGCCGTAGCCGGGGAGCATCTCACCGCCGAGGAAGCCTCCGCCGCCCTCGAGGAGATCCTGGGGGGCGTCACGCCCGCGCCGCTAGTGTCGGCCTTGCTGGTGGCCTTGCGCATGAAAGGCGAAGCGGTGGACGAAGTCGTGGGCTTCGCGCAGGCCCTGCGGCGCCACGCCATCCGAGTGGAGTGCGGCCCGGACCCGCGGCCCCTGGTCGACACCTGCGGCACCGGCGGCGATGGCGCGCAGACCTTCAACATTTCGACCGCCAGCGCCTTTGTGGTGGCCGGAGCCGGCGCGCGCGTGGCCAAGCACGGCAACCGGTCCATCTCCAGCCGCTGCGGCAGCGCCGACGTGCTCGAAGAACTGGGCGCCCGGCTGGAGCTGCCGCCGGAGCGCGTCGCCCGCTGCGTCCAGGAAGTGGGGATCGGGTTCCTGTTCGCTCCAGCGCTTCATCCGGCGATGCGGCACGTGCAGCCCATCCGCGCCGAGCTGAAGATGAGGACCATCTTCAACCTGCTGGGCCCGCTCGCCAACCCGGCCGGCGCCGAGGTACAGGTGGTGGGCGTCTCCGAGGAGCGGCTGGTGAAGCTGGTGGCCGAAGCGCTGGCCCGGCTGGGGACGAAGCGTGCGATGGTGGTACACGGCAGCGATGGCCTCGACGAGATCACCACCACAGGACCGACCCTGGCCGCCGAGGTCGCGGAAGGGCGGGTCACGGAGCGCACGCTGGAGCCCGGCGCGTTCGGCATAGCGCGCGCCACCGCGGCCGAGCTCGCCGGAGGGGACCGGCGTGAGAACGCGGCCATCGTGAGCGCTGTTCTGAGCGGAGAGAACGGCCCCCGGCGCGACATCGTGGTGTTCAACGCCGGCGCGGCGCTGTGCGCGGCGGGTCTGGCTCACGACCTAGTGGAAGGGATCCTGTTAGCCCGCAAGTCGGTCGACTCCGGCCGGGCGATGGAAGCGCTGGACCGCTTCGTGCGGTTCACTCGCGGTGAATCAGCGTGAAGCACGCGGCCGGGGGGCCGCGAAGCCGCCCTACATAGGCGATCTTAAGCGGTGACGATTGGAAGTGTGACGGGGACTTGCGCGCCGCGAATCGCTGGTCTCTAAATGGTACGGCGTCAGTCAGGATCTTTCGGCCGGCGGCACATTCCGTGCCACCAACGATCACTTCTACGGGTCTAGCGTGTTACGGGCAAGTGGAGAAAGGGCCAGGATCAGCTTCTCCTACCTGGCACTACACTAAACGAATCCCCTTACAGGGCTGCCCGCTGTCCGGACAAAGAAACCTACCTTCCTCAAACAGTCCAGTCGAGACGAGCTGCTGCACGACTTGGTTCACAGCTTGCTTCGTATCGGGGTTATCTGCAAAATTCCGCCGCAGCCAGACATCAAGAGACCCAGGCTTCGGATGAGCTGCAAGTCGACAGTTTACCTGTCCTTGAATAATGTAGTTTCTTCCCGATTCAATCAGATACCGAACGAGTTCGTTTGCCTCGAAGTGTCCCTTGGCGCCCCCGTAGGGCAGCATGATCCTCGTGTTCCTGTTGGAATCCTGGGCCCCACGGGTATTCGGCTGGTCCAGAAGTGGCGACTTCGGCATAGGCGTCGTTGGGTGTTTGCGTTTGTCGGGCTTCAAAGCCTTTCCGTACATCATGAGGAACCTATCGAGTTTGCGCTCGTCGGGAACGGTCACCGCCTCGACCGTCTCCCAGCGAGCCCTAATCTCACGCACGAAAGAAGAAAGTGTGGCCAAGTCCTCGTACGTACTGGGCCTTCGTTTCAGCGGCCATCCCGGACGGACCGTCCTGAGATAGTGATTCATGGCGCGGAAATTGTGTTGGTCGATAATGACGACCTCGGCCGGCCCAAGCAGGTGCAGTAAGAAGGTGATGGTAACGAATCTGTTTCCGCCGCCGATCGCTTCATCGAGCCTATTGAAGACAGCGGCAGCCGGTCCGGTGAGCGTCGAGCACAGCACCGGCCACTGCCTCCGCACCAACGCGATTAGTTGTTCGTGTTGGCTTGGGATTTGCTTCTTCCAAAGATGGCCGAACTTCCAAAGTACTGCAGTTCGGATGTCCGAATCCATCACTTGCTGTGGCACTTCGAAAGCGCGCCGCAACTCCTGATAGATTGCAGGCGGATACTTGCGCTCGTTATAATTTCGCCGCGAAGCTCTCGATGCAGGGCTGAATGAGCTTGACCACACGGCTTGCTTCTTCGTCTGTAAGAATCGAAGCTTGGCCAGCTATCGACACGCGGTTATTCCGATTGGATCGCAACTCAAGCAAGTAGGTCCATGAGTGAATTTGCCTTGCGGGGATGAGGAATCATCGACTATCTATGCTGACGCAGCAGTCAGCGATCCCCATGGACGTATCGTCGGCATGTCGGCCTCTGACCAATCGCGCCTTTTCTGTAAGTTCAAGACGCCAGTGCGTCCAACACCGCCTCGCGGTTCTTGGCGATGACCGCGAGGTATGCGCGGGTCGTTGCGTCGGGTTTTCTGCGCCCCTGCTCCCATTCCTGTAGCGTTCTCGGATTGATGCAAAACGCGCGTGCAAACTCCGCTTGCGACATTCCCGCCCTAGTCCGTATACGCTTCACATCGACCTCGTCTGGCAGCACGATGCGCCGGGTAGGCAGTCTCGCGTCTCCCTTCACGTGGGCCAGAATTTCTTTGGCGCTCTGCTCCAGCGCCAGGCCGAGTCTGGTTCGTCTCTTGGCTCCGGTGGTCGAATTGCGCACGCCCATGATTATCGCCCTCCCTTTGCTGCTTTCTTGATCTGTGCCGCGAGTTTTGCGAGCACGTTCTGATCGGCCGCCGAAAGGGTCTCCTTTCGCGACTTGGCGTAAATCGCGGCCATGTATATCCGCCCCGGTTGGGCCAAGAAGAAATAAACCACACGAAAGCCGCCGCTCTTCCCCTTGCCTCGGCGGGACCAGCGAGCCTTGCGAAAGCCGCCGGCACCAGGAATGACCGGATGATCTTCCGGCGCGCAAGCGATGAAGAACTCCATGGCCATCCGCTCTTCCTCGTGCAGAAGCGCCGATACCTGAGATTCGTATCCCGACAGGCTTACGATTTCGGCGATCACGTTCTTCACTATACGGCAGCGACGTATGGCCGGTCAACTGCGTTCGGTTAGTTGGACGTATCGTCGCCATGTCGTAGAAGTGCCTCAGGCACCGATTACCCGCCCAAAGTCGCCCAGTGTTTACGAATCGCCGAACGGTCGTGGCGCCGGTCATCCGGACGAGAAACGCTCATACCGAAGAGGTGGGCGAAAGAAGATTCGGAATGGATCGTCTCCCACTCGGAAGCCATCGTATTTCCTTCCACCTCCTGGGCAGAACCAGCAGTCACTACGCCGAATCCTCGGCAAACCGGACAAGTGGCCGATCTGCCCAAGTCCCCCGAAACGGCGTTCGGGGAAACGGCAAATCCACTTGGCCGTGCAAACCCGAGCCCACCCGGGTCACTGTTCGCAAAATCCGTTTTGCCAGGTTCTTCCTGGAGGCCTTTGCATGCAGGCCGTTATTGGCCTGATCGCTGGTGAGAAATCATCTCCTGGACACGCAAGCGCGGTTTTCCGCCGAGTTGGCCGCGCACGGCTTAGCCTTCCGCCGAGCGGGGCAACCTGTCGCCAAACTCGCCCGCTATTTCTTCGGAGGGCTGATCATGATGTGGGCGCCCGCCGTTCCCGGATACATCAGCCACGGCCCCGGGCTAGGCGTGGTCGAAAGTCCCGTCGACTCCGGAGTCGCGTAAGGCACGTAGACTACCCAACGCAGGTAAGGATCCGTCACTTGGGCCTTGGCAGCGTCGTAGCCGCTGCCGGTGAGCACGTAGAGCATCCGCGGCTCGCGCGGAATGGGGACCTTCCCCTGCTCGACCTCTTTCCAACGCACTTCGTGACGCTCTTTGCCTTTCGCGCCCTGCGCCGTGAGTTGGCGCCCGCGGGCCATGAAAGGCTCGAGGTCCTTGTGGTAACAGGCGACGCTGAACGATTTGTCGGCGGGGTCGTCGGCGAGGCAGATGAGATCGTTGCTTCCTTTGCGGAGCGTCACCACTTCCCCCTTGACGTTGTAGCCGAGCACCGTGGCTTCGCTTCGCCGCTCTTTCGGCGCTGCCAGGATGGCGGACGCGATCTGGTCCGCCGGGGACGCGACCTCCAGCGCAAGGCCAGGCCCGGGCGCCAGCAATCCCATGAACAGAACTACGAGGTTTGTCTTCATCTCAAGCTCCGCGAAACCACTATGGACACCATACGAGTGTGCCTCAACTCCTACGAGAAAACAAGGGCGCCTATGGGGGGCCAGTCTGCCCCATGCTACTGATACAGCCGATCGCGGCGAATGATCTCCGCCACCGCCAGCGGGACGAAGCGCTCGACGCCCTCCCGAGCAGCGGTCGAGCAGACCTCCTCGAATTCCGGAGCGAGATCGAGCAGGTGGATGCGGCCGGCGTATTCCGGCGGCGCCACGTAGGGCCCCCCGCGCGGCGCCACCAGCATCTGAAACTCCCCAAGCTGGTCGGCAAACGGCGGCCCCTCGCCGTAGTCCCAATTCACGATGCGCTCGGCGGCATCGCGCCCGCACAGGAAGAACAGCTCCGCCTCCGGACCGTAGGCCGGCCGGCAGGCGCGGGCGATGTCGAGGAACAGGCCCTGGTCGGTCGATCCGATTGAGAAGTGCGGCTCAGCGGCCAGCGCCGCCTGGAGCATTTCCACGCGCTGCTCGAAGCTGGCGCCGGTATAGATCTTATGAGGAAATACCCGCGGCAGCAGGAAGAGGATCTCGTCCAGGCCGTACTGCCGCACGCCCTGCCGGGCCATTTCCAGGTGGGCGAGGGTGACCGGATTGAACGCCGCGGGCAGAATCCCGACGCGGCGCCCGCGCGGCTCGCTACTTTTCCAGAAATCCAGCATCAAACGGCCGCGGGAACAGGCTCGACAGGCGCAGCGTCTCGGTCCGGCCGTCGAGGTTGGCCAGAATGATCTCGATGTCGCCGCAGTATTCCCACAGGATCTGCCGGCACGCCCCGCAGGGCGGCGTCAGCGTCGCCGTGTCGGCCACGACGGCGATGCGGGAAAAACAGCTTTCCCCTTCCGAAAGCGCCTTGAACAAGGCGACGCGCTCGGCGCAGAGGGTCAGCCCGTAAGTTGCGTTCTCGACGTTGCAGCCGCTGTAGACGGCGCCGGCCGCCGTTTCGAGCGCCGCGCCCACTTTGAACTGCGAGAAGGGCGCGCGGGCGTGCTCGCGGGCTTTCCGGGCGGCGGCGATCAGCTCGGTGGGGCTCACAGGCGTGGAATCACTTTCTCGAGCAGCGCGATCAGCGTGTCGCGGATGCGGCGTCCGGCCTCCAGCACCTCCTCGTGGCTGATCTTCTGCGGCAGAATGCCCGCCGCCATGTTGGAGATCGAGGAGATGCCCAGCACCGGAATCCCCATGTGCGCGGCGACAATCGCCTCCGGCACGGTGGACATGCCGACCATGTCGGCCCCGATCGTGCGCAGGTAGCGGATCTCGGCCGGGGTCTCGTAACTGGGCCCGCAGACCGCAGCGTAAACGCCCTCGGCCAGCTCCAGGTCCAGCTCGCGCCCGCACGCGCGCGCCAGCTCGCGCAAGCGCGCCGGGTAGGTCTCGCTGATGTCGGGAAACCGCGGGCCGAAGCGCTCGTCGTTTTCTCCCACCAGCGGGTTGGTCCCTTGCAGGTTTAGGTGGTCGCAGATCAGCACGAGCTGGCCCGGCCGCAAGGCCAGGTTGATGCCCCCGGCGGCATTGGTCAGCACCAGGGCGTGAATGCCAAGGCGTCCCAGCACGCGCGTGGGAAAGGTGACCTCGCGGGCCGAATACCCCTCATAAAGATGCGACCGCCCCGCCAGCACCACAACGCCGGTCTCGCCCAGTGTCCCGCAGACCAGGCGCCCCGCGTGGCCGGCGATCGTCGAGCGCGGCCAATGCGGAATCTCGCTGTAAGAGATTTCGACCCGATCGGAAAGCGCGGCGGCAAACCCCTCCAGGCCGCTGCCCAGCACCACCCCCACCGCCGGGGCCGCCGTCAGCCTCTCCGCCAGGAATTGTCGCGCTTCCTCAGCTTGCTGGTAGTTCATCTCAAGCAAAAGCGCACGCAAAGACGCCAAGGTCGCAAAGACGCAAAGAAACCCGTCTCGCTCACCCAAAGGACGCAAAGGTGACTTGGGGTTTTCTTTGCGTCTTTGCGACCTTGGCGTCTTTGCGTGATCACAACAGGATCCCTGCGATCGACGCGGACATGAAGTTCGCCAGCGTCCCCGCAAGCATGGCCCGCAGGCCCAGCCGCGCCAGGTCGTGCCGGCGGTTGGGGACCAGCGCGCCGATGCCGCCCACCTGGATGGCGATCGACGCGAAGTTGGCGAACCCGCACAGGGCGAAGGTGGCGATCACGAACGACTTGGGCTCGAGCCCCGCCTTGAGCGGCCCGAGCATCACGTAAGCGACAAACTCGTTGAGCACCATGCGCGTGCCGAGCAGGTTGCCAATGGTGGCCGCATCGCGCCAGCTCACCCCCATGGTCCAGGCCAGCGGGGCGAACACCCATCCAAACAGCTTTTGCAGCGAGTCCGGCATCCAGCCCAGCCCCGGCAGCGAGTGGATCCAGCCGAGCAAGCCGTTCGACAGCGCGATCAACGCGATGAAGGCAATCAGCATGGCGGCCACGTTCAGCGCCAAGTGCATGCCCTCCGAGGCGCCGCGCGCGGCGGCGTCGATGATGTTGACGTCGGTCTTCTCCACGTGGATCTGCACCTGGCCCGCCGTCTCCGGCTGTTCGGTTTCGGGGATGAAGATCTTGGCCAGCATGATGGTCGCGGGCGCGGTCATGATCACCGCCGTCAGCAGGTGCTTGGCCTCCACGTGGGCGATGCTCACGTAGGCCACGATCAGCGCGCCGGAAACGTGGGCCATGCCCGCCGTCATCACCGTCAGCAGCTCCGACTCGGTGAGCCGCGACAGGAACGGGCGGATCGTCAGCGGCGCCTCGGTCTGGCCCATGAAGATGCTCGCCGCCACGTCCAGGCTCTCCGCGCCGCTCGATCCCATGATGCGCTGCATGGCGATGGCGATGATCTTCACCACGGCCTGCATCACCCCGAGGTAGTAAAGGACGCCGAAAAAGGAGGCCACGAAGATGATGATGGGCAGGACATGGAAAGCGAAGATCACCCCCAGCGAACCGTCTGCCTTGGCGAGTGGGCCGAAGACAAACTCGCTGCCCCGCTGGGCAAAATCCAGCATCCCGGTGACGCCCGCCCCCATCACCTCGAAGACGCGGCCAAAGGCGGTGCGCAGCACCAGCAAGGCCAGCACGATCTGCAGACCCAGCCCCCACAGCACCACCCGCAGTTGGATCGCGCGCCGGTTGGTGGAAAGCGCGTAAGCCAATGCCAGGATCAGCGCCAGACCCAGCAGGCCTGTGAACCGTGTCATATTCGGACTATTGGATCACTTCCAGCACCAGCTCGCGCGGCTCGGGGGCCGTGGCCGAGATGTGGAAGGCGTCCTCGACCAGTTGCGCAGCCTCGTCCACGTGCGTTTCGTCGGTGTGGTAGAGGGTGCACAGGCGGCCGCCGGCGGGCACCCGGTCGCCCACCTTGCGCTCCAGGATGATGCCCACCGCCGGATCGATCTGCCGCTCCATGGTGTCGCGGCTGGCCCCCAGCAAGCCCGCCGCCAGCCCGATGTCCTCGGCATTGATGCGCGTCACATAGCCGGCGCGGGGCGAGAGGATCTCGCGAGCGCCGGTGGCGTTTGGCAGCAACTCAAACTGGTTCAGCACCTCGGGATTGCCCCCCTGCGCGGCGATGACCTGCTGGAACTTGTTGAATGCCTCCCCCGAGGCCAGAATCTGCGCCGCTTGCTCGCGGGCCGCCTCCAGCGCTTGCGATCGGTTGGCCAGGTGGATCATGCGGGCGGCCAGCTCCACCGACAACTGCGTGAGGTCGGCCGGCCCTTGGTTTTGCAGCGTCTGCGACACCTCCATGATCTCCAGCGCGTTGCCCACCGCGTATCCCAGCGGCTGATCCATGTCGGTCAGCACCGCCTGCACCCGCTTGCTCATCTTGCGGCCGATGGCCACCATCAACTGCGCCAGCTTGCGCGCCTCCGTCCGCTTTTTCATGAACGCCCCGGACCCCACCTTGACGTCCAGCACCAGCCCGTCAATCCCCTCGGCCAGTTTCTTGGACATGATGGAAGCGGCGATCAGAGGAATGGACTCCACGCTGGCGGTCGAGTCGCGCAGCGCGTACATCTTCTTGTCAGCGGGGGCGATCTGGCTGCTGGCGCCGGCGAAGCAGAGATTGTGCTGCTTCAGCACCGCCCGAAACTCGTCGATGGAAAGGTTGGTGCGAAAGCCGGGGATCGACTCCAGTTTGTCCAGAGTGCCCCCGGTGTAGCCCAGCCCGCGACCGGTGATCTTGGGCACCACCACCCCGGCCGCGGCCGCAATGGGCCCCAGAATCAGGCTGGTCTTGTCGCCCACGCCGCCGGTCGAGTGTTTGGCCACCTTGGCGCCATCCAGGTCGCTGAGGTCCAGACGCTGGCCCGAATTCAGCATGGCGAGGGTGAGGGAAGTCACCTCGTTCTCGCTCATGTTGGAGTAGTAGACCGCCATGAGAAAGGCCGCCATCTGGTAGTCGGGGATCACGCCCCGCGTGTAATTCTGCACCAGAAACTCAATTTCCTGCGTGGTTAGCTCGTCCCCATCCCGTTTCTTCCGAATCAAATCGACGGTTCGCATTTTAAGAGGTCAGGCGCATTCCTTTCCATCGCCCAACGTGCAGGCGCAGCACAGTCGATTCTAAACATACGACTCCACAGGCTACCATTGCCGACAAAGCCTTGTAAAGGCGAAGTTTAGGAAATTCAGCGATTTACAGTGGAAATTACGGGCAGCGGCACCCGGATGCGGTCGGCGAAAACGTCGCCGAACAGACCGATCATCTCCTGATGGATGAGGCCGTTAGAAGCGGCCAGGTGGGGGCCCCGCAGCCGGTGCGGGCCGCCGTGCATGTCGGAACACCGCCCGCCGGCTTCCGAAATCAGCAGCAGCCCGGCGGCCACGTCCCAGGGGTTGAGGCCGAACTCCCAGAACCCGTCCAGGCGTCCGGCGGCGAGGTAGGAAAGATCGAGCGAGGCCGAGCCGGCCCGGCGCACGCCGTGAGACAGCATGGCCGCCTGGTGAAAGAAATACACGTTGACGTCGGCGTGCCGCTTGCGGCTGGGGAAACCGGTGGCGAGCAGGCTCTCCTCCAGCCGATCGACGCGAGAGACATGAATGCGGCGGTTGTTGAGGTACGCCCCGCCGCCTTTTTCGGCGGCAAAAAACTCCTCATGCACCGGATCGTAGACCACGCCCGCCACCACCTCGCCTTGGTGCTCCAGGGCCAGGGTCACGGCGAACATGGGGAAGCCGTGGGCGAAGTTGGTGGTGCCGTCCAGCGGATCGACGTACCAGGTGAACTCGGAGGCGCGCTCCACCCCGGAGCCCTCTTCGGCCACCACCGAGTGCCCGGGAAATCTGGCCGCCAGCCGCTCCACGATCCGCGTTTCCGAAGCCCGGTCGGCCTCGGTGACCACGTCAAAGTCGCCCTTGTATTCCACCGCCACCCGGCGCTCGAAATAGCGCGCCACCAGCGCCCCCGCCTCGCGGGCAATCTCTGTCGCCGCCAAAAGATAGGATGAATACATAAGGGCCGTCCGGATCGTAGATCGTGGATCGTAGAACGTGGGCCCACGATCCACGATCTACGTTCCACGATCCTTGTCTTCGTACAGGTACTTGATTTCGTGCTTGAAGATGAACAGATTCGGGGCCTTGATCCGGGTGATGCGGATGAAGGTGTTGTCGTAGTATTCGATGACGCCGCGAATCTCTTCGTTGTTGCGCAGCTTCACGCAGACCGGCGTCTGTTTCTCGATCAGTTGCTTGAGGTAATGGACCTCCCGCAAGGTCTGCTCGGGAGCGCGGGATTTGCCGCCGCCGCCCCCCGGCGGGCCTCCGCCACGGTGAAAACGGTTGTTGAATGGACCCTTCACGGGGTGCTCCTTTTCTCTGAGAAGTAACCGCTGCGCGCAAGCACTCGCGCGTCCGGGCGATTCACCTGCACCTCAATGCGATGAAACCGATCCGGGCCCTCGGGCACGCCGCGAGGATAAAACGCCAGCACGTATTGCAGCCGCAAGTCCCGCTCGATCTGGTGGAACGCCTGGTCCAGATCGTGCTCGGAGTGCTGCCGGAAGGACAGGCCGCCGGTGGATTTGGACATGGTGATCAGCGCGTTCTCGCCGCCCAGGTTGCGGCCGGCGTCGCTGGTGATGGGAACCACGATCACCGAATACACGACCGCGTCGGCCAACTGGACCGCTTCCAGCGCTTCAGCGAACTTGATTGCGCTCGTCGTGTCTCCTCCGTCGGTGATGATGACGATGACCTTGCGGCCCTCGCGTTTTTCCAGGCGCTTCGCGGCTAGGTACAGCGCATCATACACCGAGGTGCCGCCCTCCGGCCGGATGGAAACAATTCCCTTTTCCAGCCGCTCGAGCGACGCCGTGAAGCCCGCCACCTCCTGCACGTAGTCCGAGAAGCGGAACACCGCAATGCGATCCTCCGGATGGGCGCC
>JACQDI010000224.1 GCA_016201195.1 Acidobacteriota bacterium
GCGTGAATCACCGAGCCGGAACCGAGAAACAGCAGCGCCTTGAAGAAGGCGTGGGTGTAGAGATGGAAGATACCGACCCAGAACGCTCCCACGCCGCAAGCTAAGAACATGTAGCCGAGCTGGCTGACCGTGGAGTAGGCCAGCACGCGCTTGATGTCGTTCTGCACCAGGCCGATGGAGGCGGAGAAGATGGCCGTGGCCGCGCCGATCACCGCCACCAGGCCCATGGTCTCGGGGGCGAGCACGTACAAGGCGTTGGAGCGCGCCACCATGTAGACTCCGGCAGTGACCATGGTCGCCGCGTGGATCAGCGCCGAGACCGGGGTGGGGCCCTCCATGGCGTCGGGCAGCCAGACATACAGCGGAAGCTGCGCCGACTTGCCGATGGCCCCGATGAACAGGCACAGGGCGATCAAATTGAAGTACTGCTTGGCCTCCGGGGCGTACTTGCCGTGGCGCAGGATGTCGGTGAGCTGGGTGAACTGCGCCGTGCCCAGCACGGCGAACAATAGCAGCATGCCGATGATGAACGCTGCGTCGCCGATGCGGTTCACGATGAACGCCTTGTTGCCGGCGTCGCTTGCCGACTTCCTCAGAAAGTAGAAGCCGATCAGCAGGTAGCTGCACAGCCCCACGCCCTCCCAGCCGACGAACAGCAGCACGTAGTTATTCGCCAGCACCAGCATCAGCATGAAGAAGACGAACAGGTTCATGTAGCCGAAGAAGCGGTAATAGCCGCCGTCGTGCGCCATGTAGCCGACCGAGTAGACGTGGATGAGGAAGCCGACGCCGGTGACCACCAGGGCCATCACCGAGCTGAGCGGGTCGAGCAGGAATCCCCACGCGGCCTGGAAATTGCCGGAGCCGGTGAGCCAGCGGAAGACGATCACCTCGACGCTGCGCTGGGCCGGGGCGAGGGCGGCCAGATCGAGCACCGCCTTGAGGGAAAACAGGAAGGCCACGCCCACCATGCCCGGACAGAGCAGCTTGATGAGGAGGCGGCCGGGCGCCTCCGCGTGGTGCTCGCCCTGACCGTGGGCGTTTTGGGGGTCGAGCAGGCGGCCGAACAGCAGCATCATCACCGCGCCGAACATCGGAAATAGCGGGATCAGCCAGATGTTCTGTAAGAAAAAGCTGTTCACCATTTCAGGATGTCCACCTCATCGGCGTTCACCGTCTCCTTGTTGCGGAACAGCGCGATTAGGATCCCCAGGCCCACCGCCGCCTCGGCCGCCGCGTCAGTGATGACGAAAATCGCGAAGACCTGGCCGTTGACGTTGCCGAGCTGGCGCGAGAAGGCGATCAGGTTGATGTTGACCGCGTTGAGGATCAACTCGATCGACATGAGGATCACCACGATGTTGCGGCGGGTCAAAACGCCGATGGTCCCCACCAGCAGCAGCGCCGCGCTCAGGAACAGGTAGTGAACGGTGGTGATGGGATGCATGGTAGCTAAATACGCTTCTTGGCCATGACCACGGCTCCGATGATGGCCACCAGCAGCAGGATGGAGGCCAGCTCAAACGGCAGCAGGTACTGGGAGAAGAGCACGCGGCTGACATGTTCGGAGTTGCCCAGGTTTTCCCCGGCGATGGAAGGCTGGCCGAGGGTAAACCTGCCCGCGCCTTTCGAGACGAACCACAACGCCTGCAACGCCACGGCTGCCACGCAGGCGAGCGCGATCCACTTTTGGCCGCTGAAGCGCTTCTCCTTGGCCGCCTGGTCGAGGTTCACCAGCATGATCACGAACAGGAAGAGGACCATGATGCCGCCGACGTAGAGGATCACCTGCACCCCGGCCAGGAACTCGGCCCGCTGGAGCAGGTAGAGACCGGCCACGCCGAGGAGGCTGGTGATCAGCCAGATGGCGCTGTGGACGGCGCTTCGGCGGGTGATGGTTAGTACTCCCCCACCTAGAGTGAGAGCCGCGAAGATGTAGAAGAGCGCCGTGTCGAGCATAAAACCAAGTCAAAAGTCAAAAGGCAAAGGTCAAAAGTCAAAAGTGAAAACGGGCTCGCGGTCCGGCTTGGTCAAGAAAGTTACTGCGAAGCAGCTGCGTTACTTTTGACTTTTGCCTTTTGACTTTTGCCTTTTGACTTGCTTTGTCACTCGCCTTACTAATGCGTATACTGCGTCGGCCGAGGTCCCTCCTCCAGCATCTGCCGGTCCCAGATCTGTCCCTCGCGGGTGTAGGTGGCAAGCTCGAAGTCCTGCGTCAGCTCCAGCGCGTCCACCGGGCAGGCATCCTCGCACAAGCCGCAGAACATGCAGCGGGAGGTGTCGTAGGTGAACGTGGTGAGCTCCTTGCGCCGCGTTTCCTCGTTGCGCTCGCTGGTCACCACGATAAGGCGCTCGGGGCAGGCCAGTGCGCAGAGGTTGCAGGCGATGCACAGCGTCTCGCCGTTGTCCGGGTTGATGTTGAGCCGGGGCGCGCCGCGATACCGCTCGGCCACCTTGGGACGCTCCGCCGGGTACTGCTCGGTGTAGATCAGCGACGGCTTCTGATTGCGGAAAGTCACCCAGAGCCCTTCGATGAGGTCCACAAGGAAGACGGCTCGCAGGAACTTCTTCATATGTTCTATTTTACCGCGCTTTCAGCAGCACCAGCCCGTTGACAATCAGCGCTCCCATCCCGATGGGGATCATGTACTTCCAGCCCACGCGCATGAGCTGGTCATAGCGAAACCGCGGGAACGTTCCCCGATACCAGATGAAGCAGTACAGGATAACCGATACTTTGAACAAAAACCAGAACGGACCGATAATCGCTGCGTTGATCATGGGGACCAGAAAAGCTGCGGCGGCCCCGAGCATGGCCATCGCCAGGACGGCCATGATGCCCTTGTCGACGGCCACGGTGCGGCGCCTCATGCCGATGGCGCAGCCGACGCCGATCAGGCCGAACAGGCCGGCGGGGAAGGCGAAGTCCAGCGGATGGCGCAGCGCCTCGATGTTGGCGAAGGGCCGCAGCCAGCCGCCCAGAAACAGCGTGACGGCGATCGACGAGACCACGAACATGTTGGCGTACTCGGCCAGGAAGTAGAGCGCCCAGCGGAAGCCGCTGTACTCGGTGTGGAAGCCGGCGACCAGCTCCGACTCGGCCTCGGGCAGGTCAAACGGCGCGCGGTTGGTCTCGGCCACGGCGGCGATCGAGTAAGTCACGAACGGGATGAACATCAGCCCGTAGTTGGAGAAGGCGAACCAGATCTGGCGGTCGAACTGGGCCTTGACGATCCCCTGCATGCTGAGGGTGCCGGCGACCATCAGTCCGGAAACGATGGCGAAGCCCATGGCCACTTCGTAGCTGACCATCTGGGCGGCGGAGCGCAGCGATCCCAGCAGTGAGTAGTGGCTGTTGGAGGCCCACCCGCCGAGGATGGTCCCCAGGATACCCACCGAGGAGAGCGAAAGGATCACCAGCAGGCCGATGTTGACGTCGGCCACCTGCAGGTTTGGGCCGAGCGGCAGCACCGAGAAGGCAGTGAGCGCAGTGACGGTAGAGAGCACCGGGGCCAGCCAGAAGATCCAGCGGTCGGCAGCCGATGGGACGATGTCCTCCTTGAGCAGCAGCTTGACCGCGTCGGCGATGGGCTGCAGGAAGCCGTAGGGCCCCACGCGCATGAGGCCGAGGCGGACCTGAAAATCGGCCAGCACCTTGCGCTCGGCGAGCGTGATATAGCCGGCGATCAGGGGAAACAGCAGGATGATCACCGCGGTCATCACCAGCGGCTTGAGATAGGTTGCGAGCAGGGCTTCCATTTAGCGGTCCACCTCGCCCAGCACGATGTCGATGGTGCCGATGATGGCCACCACGTCGGCGATGAGCGATCCCCGGCACATGCGGTCCAGGGCCTGGAGATTCACAAACGACGGCGGGCGTACCCGCACGCGGTAAGGTTGCGTGGAGTTGTCGCTGACCACGAAGTAGCCCAGCTCGCCCTTGGGTGCTTCGATCGAAACGTAGCACTCGCCCACGGGCGGCTTCATGACCTTGGGTACTTTGCCCATGATGGGCCCGGTGGGCAGCCCCTCCACCGCTTGGCGGATGATGCGCAGCGACTGCCGCATCTCCTGGATGCGCACGATGTATCGGTCGAAGGTGTCGCCGTTCCGGCCGGTGGGGATCGCAAAATCGTATTTTTCGTAGCCCGAGTAAGGCTGGGCCTTGCGCAGGTCCCACTCGACGCCGGACGCCCGCAGCACCGGTCCGGTGACGCCGAAATCCTTGCAGTCTTCGGCGGTGAGGATGCCCACGCCCCTGGTCCTGCCCAACCAGATGCGGTTACCGGTGAGCAGCTCTTCGTACTCGTCGACCTTGGCCGGGAACATGTCGCAGAAGGCGAGCACTTCCTTCTCGAAGGTGTCGTAGGTCTCGTATTGCAGGCCGCCGATGCGGAAGGCGTGGGTGGTGAGCCGGGCGCCGCAGTAATTTTCGAAGATCTTCAGCGCCTCTTCGCGCTCGCGGAAACAGTAGAAGACCGGAGTGATGGCCCCGATGTCGAGAGCGTGGGTGCCCAGCCACAGCAGGTGGCTGGTGATCCGGTTCAGCTCGGTGAGGATCACTCGCACTGCCTGCGCCCGCGGCGGCGCCTCGACGCTCATCAGCTTCTCGACCGCCAGGCAGTAGCCCAGGCCGTTCGAGACCGCGGCCACGTAATCCATGCGGTCCACGTAGGGGGCGAACTGCATCCAGGTGCGGTTCTCAGCGATCTTCTCCACGCCCCGGTGCAGGTAGCCGATCACGCACTCGCAGCCCAGGACCTTTTCACCGTCCAGCTTCAGAATCACGCGCAGCACCCCGTGCGTAGAGGGGTGCTGCGGCCCCATGTTCAGGACCAGCTCATTCGCGTCTAGAAACGTGACGTCGGGCATGTTAAGACCAGGTGTTAGGTGTCAGGTGCCAGGTGCCAGGGACCGCCTGATACCTGCCCTTCATTGGCCACTCTCGATGTGCAGGTTCTCATGCACCCACTGCTCGTCCTGCTGGATGATTCCGTACTCTTTCCGCAGCGGGTGGCCCTTCCAGTCCTCCGGCAGCAGGATCCGCTTCATGTCCGGGTGGCCTTCGAACTCGATCCCGAACATGTCGAAGACCTCCCGCTCGAGCCAGTTGGCGGCGGAGTGGACCACGGTAGCCGTGGGAACCTTTTGCCCGTCGGCGACGCAGGCCTTGATGCGGATCCGCTCGTTGTGCGGCGGGAAACGGTAGAGGACCCAAATCAGGTCAAACTGTTTCTCCAGCTTGGGGTAGTGAACGGCGGTGACGTCAACC
>JACQDI010000225.1 GCA_016201195.1 Acidobacteriota bacterium
TCTCCTTTCGGGGAGGGGTAGGGCCCTCCCTGAAGGAGATACTGAGCCGAATAACGCCTGGAAGCGATGGGGGAAGATCCAGATTCCGGGAAAGGTTTTCATCTATCCGCCGCAGGCGGATTTAGTTCAACAAGGCGTTAGCCCGCCACCGACGAGGGCAGCCTTGGAGGACTTGCGGAATCAGGATCCAAGTACGGGGCAGAACTGAGATCTTGCGTAAGGCCTTCGAAATCAAGGGCGTAAAAGGATTGCCAAGAATCAGAGGCTGTTGTATCATTATTAGAGGAGGCTGGTGCATCCGACCCTCCGCTAAAGGAGCTTCAATGAGCGCGGACCTGATCGTGGCACTGGTTGCAGCTATCTTCGCAGGGGCCTTGGCAACCTCAAAGCTGGTTCGCACGATGTTCCTTGTCATCTTTCGGCATCCTCTTACTAAGACACGGATCGAGATCCACGATAGAGACAAGAAGGACATTACGGTCAAGGTTGCGTAAGGCAACAGACACAGAATTGAGCCCTCGGAGGACAAACTGCCGAATGCCGTACAGTCCGGCGGCGAAGGAGGGGCACCGCCGATAGCAAGTTTAAGTCTCACCCCTCTCTTCAAGCTCGTTTTTATTAGCGTACTGGGGCTTACAGTCCTCTCGTTAATTGTCAGCGTCTACTTGGTCACGCGAGACAGCCCTTCCGAGGACGTGAAAAGGCTTGCTGAGACTTGCTCAACGACTTGGAAGATGGGATTTGGAGCAGTTGTGGGGCTGATCGGCGGGAAGGCCATCTGAGGGTTGGCGCTCCTTTAACCAGAGCCTTCTCCACGCTGCTGCCTCACTACGGGCATGACGGGCTAACAAAGGCATGCACCCGGCCGCCCAAGAAGCGGGCGGCGGGTGATGCCCGAGTCGTTAAGACGGACAGGGTGAAATATGAGCCACGATCTAGCGGAACTCGCCGATTCGCTCGTCAAAGTGGCTCAGCTTGCCCATGTTGAGCTTCGGCCGGGCGATGTCAAAACCGAGTTGCTTCCGTCGCCACATCGCCGGCCCAGTCGTCTGCCCGCAGGTGTTCAAGCCGTGTACGCGTTCATGCTGGGCGAACATTGTCTGAAGGTTGGTAAGGCCGGTCCAAAAACTCAGGCGCGCTTTACGAGCCAGCACTATGACAAGAGCGCTCCGAGCACCCTCGCCAAGTCCATTCTCAACGATCGCTCCCGGGTGGCCGCCTTGCTTGGCAGCGACTGCCGCGCGGAGGTCGATCGTCTGACCGACAATTCCGTCGGCGCTTGGATCGAAGCGAACACTTCGCGGGTTCATGTCGTCATTCCGGCCGTCGCTGGCGACCTGGTTCTTGGCCTCGTAGAAAGCTTTGTGCAGTGCAGATTCCGACCGATCTTTGAGGGCAAGAGCTCGTGACCCGCCGCACCCTCCTGGATCGGGGTACAATGTTGCGGTGAGCGTCGCCAGGACCCTGCGCCGGCTCCTCAGCGGGACCTCCGATGCGGCGATACGTTTTGACGATTGGTGCTCCCTGCTGGAGAGCCTGGGATTCGACAAGCGGGTGAAAGGCAGCCATCATCTGTTTCGCAAGGCAGGCGTGGAGGAGAGAGTCAATTTGCAGCGAGAAGGCAACAACGCCAAGCCGTATCAGGTAAAGCAGGTGCGGGCGGTCATCTTGAAACACAAACTCGGTGGCGTCGAATGAACAAATACGAGGTCATCATTTACTGGAGCGAGGAGGACGAAGCTTTCGTTGCCGAGGTGCCCGAACTGCCGGGGTGCGCCGCACACGGTCCCACGCAGGAGGCGGCGCTGGTCAGTGCACAGGAGGCCATTCGCCTCTGGGTCGACACGGCGAGAGAGTTCGGCGATGCGATTCCGGAACCCAAAGGTCGTCGCTTGATCTTCGCGTGAGCTAAGGAACCGTCTAACAGGGCATGCACCCGGCCGCCCAAAAACCGGGCGGCGGGTGATGCCCAAGTCGTTGGACAGACCAGGGCTTCGTCTGACGCACAACGAATGATTAACCCGACCTGCATAAAACCGGACCCGGTCGGCCTAAACCGGGGCCCTTACCGTCGGGCTTGGCTGATAAGGGCTTGCATTCTATAGATTTCCGTCCCATTCCTCAATTCGCCCCCGCCGTGTTAGGCCGACCGGTCGCTCGGCCTAAATCCCCTCCTCGACCCACATTCGCTTCCACAGCCGGTTGCAGGGACCGTGTGGACCCGCGGCGTGGCGCTGCTGGGCGACCGGGTGTTCTTTGTCACCAGCGACGCGCACCTCGTGGCGCTCGATCGCAAAACCGGCGCGGTAATGTGGCATCACCAGTACGCAGAGGTGGAGAAGGGCTACTATGCCTCGCTCGCGCCGCTGGCGCTCCAGGACCGCGTGGTGGCCGGCGTCTCGGGCGGCGACAGCGGAATGCGCGGGTTCCTGGCCGCATATTCACCCTCGACCGGCGAGGAGCTGTGGCGGTTCTGGACCATCCCCGCCAAGGGCGAGCCGGGATCGGAGACCTGGGGCGATTTCGCGCTCGAATGGGGCGGCGGGGCGACCTGGATGAGCGGCACCTACGATCCCGACCTGAACCTGGTCTACTGGTCGACCGGCAATCCGTGGCCCGATTTCTACGGCCACGGCCGCAAGGGCGAGAAGCTGTATTCCTGCGCGGTAGTGGCGATCGACGCCGGCAGCGGCAAGCTCAAGTGGTATTTCCAGTTCACCCCGCACGACACACGCGACTGGGACGCCCAGTCGATTCCGGTGCTGGCCGACGTGGAGATCAACGGCCGGATGCGCAAGCATGCTGATGCATCCCAACCGCAACGGGTTTTTCTACATCCTCGATCGCGTCACCGGCGAGTTCCTGCGCGCGAAACCGTTCGTCGAAAAGCTGAACTGGGCCAGCGGCGTCGACGCCAAGGGCCGTCCCATCGAGGCGCCGGACATGGACCCGACGCCCAGCGGTAAGCGGGTCTGCCCCTCGGTGCGCGGGGCGTCGAACTGGATGTCGCCCTCTTACAACGCCGAGACGGGGCTGTTTTACGTGCCCACGCTCGAGCAGTGCGACATCTACACCGGCTCGGCCAAGGACCCGGAGCCGATGAAGGGCTTCGCCGGGGGCGGCGGCGAGCAAATCCCCACCGAGCTGGGCAAGTTCTACTTACGCGCCCTTGACCCCAAAACCGGCGACAAGCGCTGGGAGTATCCGATGACCGGCCCCGGCACCATGTGGGCGGGCACGGTCTCGACCGCCGGGGGCGTGGTCTTCTTCGGCGACGACGACGGCCAGTTAGTGGCGGTCGACGCCAGAACCGGCCGGCACTTGTGGCACTACTACATGGGCCAGATGCTGACCGCGTCTCCAATGACCTTTCTGGTGGACGGCAAGCAGTACGTCTCGATCGCCGCCGCCACCGACGTGTTCACGTTCGGGCTGTTTGAGCCGGCCCAGCCGGTCCCGCTGATCCGCGAACGGGAAGAGCCATAGGCTGTGACCCTACCCCTCGCTTTTGGCCGTCAACGTTCCGCTTTCCCCCTCGGTGATGGTAACCGGAGAAAGAACGCGAAAGTTCAGCAGGGTGTCAGCCGGCAGAACAGCCGGCGCGCCACGCTTCACGAAACCAAGTTGGTGGGCGCCACCCTGCCTGCTGATCGAGTCGCTGGTGATCCGGATGGCCCGGCCATCCCTGGTATGTAACCCGGTAAGCCGGACAGCCAGCCACGCGCGGCCTTTGAACCGGCCGCCCTTGTCCACCTCTTCGATTTGGCCTTCGACCACTGCTCCTTTGGCCGCGATCACCCACCCATCAGCAATGAGCGACTCCTGCAAGGTTGCGAAAAATGTTTCGCCCGCCTGATGGGTGTTGCTGGAAAGGGTCAGCGTCGTCCGCACCGTCAGGGTCGTTCCCGCCGGGAGAGTGACCACCCGAGGGGACCGCCGTTTTGGCGCAGGAAAGGCCGAGAGCCCCGTACCGGATCAACCGCATCGACGTGAACGCGCTCCAGCGCCTGGCGGAACGCCTCGGCTGAGGCGAAGCGTTCTTCGGACTTCTTCGCCAGGGCGATCAAGATCGCATCATTCAGCGCCGGCGGCAGGTCTGGGTTCCGCTCGATGGGAGGCGTGGGATCCTCTCCCACATGGCCGCACATGATGGCGAAGGCACCATCGCCATTGAAGGGCGTCGAGCCCGTCAGCATCTCGTAGAGCACCACGCCTAGGGAATAGATGTCGCTGCGGGCGTCGAGCTTCGTCGTGCCTTTCACCTGCTCCGGCGGCATGTAGTGCACGGATCCCAGCACCGCGCCCGACCGCGTGAGTCGCACATGGTCGCTCGGCGCTTTCGCCAAACCAAAATCCATGAGCTTGACGGCGCCCGCGCCCGTGATCATGATGTTGGCCGGCTTGATATCGCGGTGCGTGACGCCGTGCGCGTGGGCGTAGGCGAGGGCCGCCAGCGCCTGGCAGGCGTAGCCGATTGCCGCCGGCCAGGGGATCCGGCCTCGCGCGAGGAGGCGCTCCAGGGATTCCCCGTCCACCAGCTCCATTACCATGACCAGCTCATCCCCAACCGAGAACGCGTTATACACGGAGGCGATGTTCGGGTGATTGAGACTGGCCTGGACCTGGACTTCGCGCAGAAATCGCCGGGAAAGCTCCACCTCGTTTCCCTGGCCCCGCAGCAGGACCTTCATCGCCTCCAGCCGCCGGGTGATGGTGTGTTCCACCTGGAACACGTGCCCCATCCCCCCGCTGCCGACCACTCCGACGATCTTGTAGGCGCCGATAATGTCGCCAATTTGAAAGCTCATCGCGCCCGCCGGACACACCGCTACGAAACCAGTGTGATCCCACACCAGCCTGGGATCAATCGGGAGCAGCACTGGTTTGGAATAAGGTTTATTACTGAACCAGATGCGGCGGAGCGCCTTATGTGTGATGAGGTTAGGAGCGGGTGAGCTAACAGGCGCCACAGGCCCACAGGCCACAGGCCCCGTTCAGGTAGCGTTTGGCGGGAAACCACAGTACACTATTAGGAAAGGCTAGAATCGTGCGCGAATACGCTGAACGAAGGAATAACGGGTATTACAGTCAGTATCTCTAGAGAGGGGGTTCTCCGTCATGCGTTCGCCGGGCGTTTCACTCATCTTGCTGGCGACCTTGTTGTCGGTTCCCAGGCCAGTTCACGCTCAGAATCCGCCCATCTCTCTTCACAACCTGGAGCTGGTAGGCTCGCTGCCACTCTCGTTGCGGAATGCCGACGTCTGGGTCCACGGCGACTATGCTTACGTAGGCACGTGGCCTTTGGATTTTGGCTGTCCGGGCGATGCCGTCAAGATCGTGGACATCCGCGACCCGGCGGCCCCACGCCTGGTGGCCACCGTGGCTAGGGAAAGCAACACTGATGCCGAGGATATGGTGGTGCGCCGCGTGGCCACCCCCTTTTTCCAGGGTGACCTGCTGGCGGTGGGCCTGCAGCGCTGTAACCGCAATCAGCCGGGCCGAGGCGGCCTGGCGCTGTTCGACGTCACCTCTCCGGCCAGCCCACGGTCCTTGGGTTTCTTCGATACCGGCTCCGGAAGCCCCGGGGTCCACGAGCTGGACCTGCTGGTAAAAGGCGAGCGCGCCTTCGCGCTCCTGGCCGCATACTATTTCCAGGCTGCCACCTGCTGCACTGGCCGCTTCCTCCTGGTGGAGGTCACAGATCCTCGCAACCCGGTGCAGATAGCCGACTGGGACCTGACGGAGAGGCTAGGGGAGCCGCTTTCCGGACCACCGCCGCTTGATGCCAAGTTTGTCCATAGCGCGCTGGCCAGCCGCGACGGCACGCTGGCGTTCCTGTCCTACTTTGATGCTGGGGTGATCATCCTGGACATCTCCAACCCCGCCGAGCCGCGCTACCTGGGCCGCACCGGCTTCGGCCCGGGCGAACAGGGCGACGCCCATTCGGTGGCCGTCTCCGATGATAACCAGTTGTTGCTGGTCGCCCACGAGACCTTGTCGGCAGGCGACGCGCCGCCCTACCACGATTTCGGCTTTCTCCGGTTGTTTGACATCTCCAACCCCGCCCAGCCCCGCGAGCTGGCCATCTTTCAAACCCCCGACTCGCGCGTGGATCCACAGCGAGGCCCCACCAGGAGCGGAGGACGGCTGGCCGGCTGGCTCAGCGTCCACAATCCGTTCCTGGTAGGAGACCTGGCTTTCCTCTCTTGGTTGGCCGACGGCGTGCGGGTCCTGGACGTGAGCAACCCGCGACGGCCACAGGAGGTGGGCTGGGCGCTGACGCCGCGCCAGAACCCGACGTGGGACCACGGCCGGGTCTGGGGCGTCTACGTGGACTCGAGCAAGGAGAACCTGATCCTGGCCAGCGATATTGACTTTGGCCTGTACCTGTTTCGCCCCCTGCGGCCGGAGCCCAACCCTGGCGGCGTGCTGGATACGGCTTCCTTCGCCACCACTGCGCTGGGTGGCGCGCGGGTGGGCGCGCCCGTGGCGCCGGGCGCTATCGTTTCGCTGTTTGGCAGGAACCTGGCGGGTGCGTCGGCCGGGGCCGAAGCGCAGCCGCTTCCCCAGCGGCTGGCGGGCAGCGCCGTCCGCGTCAACGGCTCGCCGGCTCAATTGTTCTACGTCTCTCCGGAGCAAATCAACTTTCTGCTGCCTGAGACCACGTCGCCGGGCACGGCGCGCGTCATAGTGGAAAACGCCGGGCGCCGGTCGGCCGAGGTTGCCGTGCAAGTGAGCGCTTCGGCCCCCGGAATCTTCACCGTTTCCCAGGAGGGTCGCGGCCTGGCCGCCGCCTTGCGGGCCTCCGACCAGTCGCGAGTGGACTCCAGCCGCCCGGCCCGCCCCGGCGAGGTCATCGAGATCTTCCTCTCCGGGTTGAACCGGGCCGCGCCCTCCGTTACCGTGGGAGGGCGTCCGGCAGAATTGCTGTTTGCCGGGCTGCTCCCGGAGTTTGTGGGCTTGTGGCAGATTAATTTCCGGGTACCGGCCGGCGTGCAGGGAACGGTGGAGATTCGCGTGACGGCGGGCGGCACTACCAGCAACGGAGCTTTGCTGCCCGTGGAATGAGCGTACCAGGTTACCGCTCTTGAATCTGCGCATTAGATAACAGTTCCCCTCTCCTGACCAAGGATCCGCACTAAAAGCTAATGGCTAATAGCTTTTCTAGAAGAAGCTGTTAGCTATTAGCCTTTAGCAACCCCAGGATCGCACCGGGGGGTAATCCTGGCTAAAGTGGGATAACTCCATTACATATCCGGGACCCGCGTCTCTCTGGATTCCGTCGTCTATGAATTCCGTCGGGGTTCCTCACCCGAAAGCATCCTTCGTTCTTTTCCCTTGATCGGGTCTCTGGAGCTGGTGTACGGCACCATCACCTACTATCTCGCCCACAAGGATCAGATCGATTCCTATCTGGCGGACCAGGAAAAACTGTGGGAGAAGATGCACGCCGAACAGTCCCTGCCACCCGGGGTGAAGGAACGGCTCGAGCAAGCCCGGCGGGACATCGCGACGCGGCGGCCGTGAGGCCTCGATTTCAGGCCGACGCGGATCTCCACTTCGACATCCTCAGCGGCGTATTGCGACGGGAACCAGCGATCGACTTCCAGCGCGCTTCACAAACTCGACAACTGCTCCAGCTTGCCGTTGCTGTCGCCGAGTTTCTCGGTCTGGACGCCCATGCGGTCGAGCATGGCGAGGTACAGGTTCGCCATCGGAGTCTCCTTCGGGTAGCGCAAGTGGCGGCCGGGGCGGAAGCCTTCCAGGCGGCCGGCGAGCAGGACCGGCAGGTCGTGGTGGGTGTGGCGATTGCCGTCGGCGAGGCCGGAGCCGTAGGTGACCATCGAGTGATCCAGCAGCGTGCCGTCGCCGTCGGGGATGGATTTGAGCTTGCCTAAGAAATAGGCGAACTGCTCGACGTGGAAGCGGTTGATCTTGCGCACCTTCTCGACCATATCTTCCTGGTTGCGGTGATGGGTCAGGGGATGGTGACCGTCCGAGATGCCGATTTCGCGGTAGGTGCGCGTGCTACCCTCGCGGGCCATCATGAAGGTCATCACGCGGGTCAGGTCGGCCTGGAAGGCCACCGCCATCAGGTCGAACATCAGGTGGACGTGCTCGGTGAAGTCCACCGGGATGCCGGAGGGCTTGCCCATCGCCGGCGCTGCCAGCGAGTCGCGCTCGGCGGCCTCGATGCGCTTCTCGATCTCGCGCACCGCGACCAGGTATTCGTCGAGCTTACGGCGGTCGGTCGGGCCGAGCGTCCCCTTCAGCTTCTGCGTGTCTTCGGAAACGAAGTCGAGGATGCTCTTGTTGTAGCGCTCGCGCTTGGCGCGGGTGGCCGGATCCTCGTCCGCGTTGCCGAACAGCCGCTCGAACACCGCCCGCGGGTTGATCTCCGGGGGATTCGGAGTGCTTTCGCTGCGCCAGGACAGGTTGTTGCTGTAGGCGCAACTGTAGCCCGAATCGCAATTGCCCACCTGCCGGCCGTCTTCAATGCCCAGCTCGAGCGAGGCGAAACGCGTGGCGCTCCCGATTTTCTGGGCGGCCACCTGGTCGACCGAGACGCCGGCGTGGATATCGGCGCCGGCCGTCTTGCGGGGATGGATGCCGGTGAGGAAGCTGGCCGCGGCGCGGGCATGGTCGCCGGGACCGTCGCCGAGCGCCCGCCCGCCGTTGTGGGTCAGGCCGGAAAACACGATCAGGTCGTCGCGATAGGCAGCCACCGGCTCGAGGATGGCGGGCAGGTCGAAGCCGGCGCCTTCGGCCTGGGGCGTCCAGCCCTGCATGATGATGCCGTTGGGGACGTAGACGAACGCCATGCGGGAGGGTGCTTTGCCGGCGAGGCGCGTGGCGCCGAACGCCGGCGTCATGGCATCGAGCAGGGGCAGCGCGATGGTGGCGCCGAATCCTTTCAGGAAGGTGCGTCGCGGCAGGTGCTTGCGCGTGATCATGTTTTCCCTCCGTCCCCTCGGCGCATCTCGAAGGGCATGCTGTTCACGATCTCGATGACCAGTCGGGAGAAGCGGTAGTCGCTCGGCGCCAGGCGGCGCACGATCGACGCCACGGCGGGCTGGTCGTAGCGTTCCAGCCCGCGGCCCAGAGCATATGTTAACATTTTTTCTGTCAAGCAACGAGCGAAAGAGTCCTTATCCCCCTTCAGGATCTCCTTTAGCCCGGCCGGGCCCTGGAAGGACTTCCCGTTGGGGAGGGTCCCCGTCGAGTCCACCGGGAACTTGCCGTCCATGGTCCGCCAGGCGCCGATGGCGTCATAGTTTTCGAGGCCAAACCCCAGGGGATCGATCCGATCGTGGCAGACCGCGCAACTGGCTTGCGCCCGGTGCTGCTCCAGTTGCTTGCGCAGGGAGGCGGTCGAGCCGATGCTCTCTTCTTTCAGGTTCGGCACGTCGGGGGGCGGCAGAGGCGGCGGCGTCCCCAGGATGTTCTCCAGCAACCACTTGCCGCGCACCACCGGGGAAGTCCGGTTGGCGTAGGAGGACACCGTGAGGACGCTCGCCTGCGTGATCACCCCGCCCCGCTGGCCGTCCTGGAGCGCCACCCGCCGGAACTGGCTGCCCTGGACCCCCGAGATCCCGTAATGGCGCGCCAGGCGCTCGTTCACGAAGGTGTATTTTGCGTCCAGAAAGTCGAGGATGCTGCGGTCCTCGCGCACGATGCTTTCGAAGAACATCTGCGTCTCGGTGCGCATCGCCGCGCGCAGCTCTTCGTCGAAGGCGGGGAAGCGGTCCTTGTCGGGCTTAACAGTATCCAGATTACGAAGCTCGAGCCACTGGCCGGCGAAATTCTCGACGATGGCGCGGGACTTGGGGCCGGCGAGCATGCGCCGCACCTGGGCCTCGAGCACGACCGGCTTGCGCAGGCGCTGGTCCCTGGCAGCGCGGAACAGCTCTTCGTCGGGCATGCTGCTCCACAGGAAGTAGGAGAGGCGCGAGGCCAGCTCAAATTCGCTGATGCGGTGGGCGGCGGCCGGATCGGTGGGGAGCGGATCGCGCTCGATGCGGAACAGGAAGTGCGGCGAGACCAGCACCGCCTGGAGGGCCACGCGGATGCCCTGCTCGAACGAATCGCCTTCCTGCTGGGCCAGCTCGACGAAGCGGGCCAGCCGGTCGACCTCCTCGACCGTGACCGGCCGGCGGTACGCCCGCCGGGCCAGCTCGCCCACGATCTTGCGCGCGCACTCGGGCTGGTGGGCGCCGCTGGCGTGGCCGCAGATCAAGATGCGCTTGTGGCCCTCGGGCAGCGGGGGCGGCAGCGGGTTAAACGGGCCGCGAATCTCCAGGTACTCGATGCCCAGGTAACGGTCGCGCGGGGCGATGGCGTTGCCATCGGGAGTGAACAGGTCGTTCAGGAAGGCCACACGCACCTTGTGTTCCCCGGCCTTGATGGAGAGACGAAAGTCGAAGGTGCGGGGCTTGCCGCGCCCGGGGTCGACGTCGAACAGCTTCACCTGCTCGCCGTCCAGCCAGACGGCCATCTCGATGGGCGCTGCGCCGTCGGGACGCAGCCCGCCCAGCCCGGCCTGGAGCTCGTACTCCCCTTCGGCGGGGAAGCGATGCTTCCCCTCGAACACCGGAAGCTGTCTCGCCGTGTCGGCCTTGTAGCGCTCGCGGGTAGCCTTGGGCGGTGGATCGGCGGCGATGGCGGCGCGCGCGATCTTCTCGGCCGCCGCCAGGTATTTCTCCATCAGTAC
>JACQDI010000226.1 GCA_016201195.1 Acidobacteriota bacterium
ACAGGACACGCTGCGCCAGACGCTCGCCAACCGGGAGATCGCCGTGCTGACGGTCTACCCGCGCGGCGTCGGCGAGATTCCCTGGGATAAATCATTCTGGAAAGACACGCTGCGCAACGCGATGCACCTGGGTCGGACGGTCGATTCGATGCGGCTGTGGGACGTGTTGCGGTCGGTCGACGTCCTGCTGGCGCAGGCTGGAGCCAAGCCTGAGCGGCTGACGGTGTTCGGCAAGGGTGTTTCGGGGGCGCTGGGCCTGTACGCGGCGATTCTCGATCCGCGCATCGACCAGGTGATGTTGCTCGATCCGCCCCTGTCGCACCGGCAAGGGCCGATTTTTCTGAATGTGCTTCGTTACACCGACCTGCCCGAGGCCGCGGAACTGATCGCGCCGCGGCCGCTGATTTTCTTCGGACGCGTTGCGCCGGGCTTCAAGGGAGCGGTGGCAATGAGTATCGAGCCGGTGCTGCGCGGGCGCTTCGATCACAATTTTACGGCGGGGTATTGATGCCATGCGTTTTCTGCTATGGGGGGCCACGATGTTTTTGACCGCTACTTCGGCGGCGCCGCGGGTGGCGATCGGCGGCATCCTGCACGAGTCGAATTCCTTCAGCAACCTGGCCACCGACCGGGCGGCGTTTGAGCAGGGCAGCCTGAAAACCGGCGAGGCCATCGTCGTCGAGTGGGGCGAGAGCAAGCACGAGGTGGGCGGCTACATCGCCGGGGCGCGGCAATTCGGGTTCGACATGGTCCCCACGATTGTCGCCCAGGCCACGCCCGCCGGGCCGGTGACCGAAGCCGCGCTCAACAGCTTGACGAGCGAGCTCATCTCACGCTTGAAAAACGCGGGGCGGCTCGACGGTTTGCTGCTCGCCCTGCACGGGGCGATGGTGACCGAAAAATACCCGCACGCCGACGCCGAGATTACCCGGCGGATCCGCGAGGCGATGGGGCCGCAGTTCCCGATTGTGGTGACCCACGATTTCCACGCCAACATCTCCCCCGAGATTGTGCGTTACTCGACCGCCCTGCTGACCTATAAGACCTGCCCGCATGTGGATCAGCGCGAGCGCGGGATCAAGGCAGCGGAGGTGATGAGCCGGATCTTGAGCCACAAGGCGCGAGCCACGCAGGCCATCGTGAAGCCGCCCATGCTGCTGAACATCTGCTTTCACAACACCAACCGGCCGCCTCTCGAGCCGATCGTGGAGGAAACGCGGAGGCTCGAAAAGAATCCGAAGATCCTGGCGGCAAGTTTTTCAGGCGGCTATCAGTACGCGGACGTGCCGCAGATGGGGCCCTCGGTAGTGGTGGTAACCGACAACGATCCGGAACTGGCGCAGAAGCAGGCGCAGCGCCTGGCGGACATGCTGTGGTCGAAGCGCGACGAGATGAAGTTCAACCTGCCCGACGCTGCCGAGGCGGTGCGCCGGGCGATGGCGTCATCCACCGCGCCCGTGGTGCTGGTCGAGATGGGGGACAACATCGGCGGCGGTTCCGCCGGCGACAGCACCTTCATCCTCGCCGAGCTGCTGAAGCAGAAGGCCCAGGGATGGGTGTCCGTCATCGCCGATGAGACGGCGGTGCGGGCGGCGGTGCGGGCGGGGATCGGCGGGCGGTTCCAGGGCAAGGTCGGCGGCAAGCGCGACCGCATCCACGGCGAGCCGGTCGAGATCAGCGGCACGGTGCGGCTGATCTACGACGGGAAGTTCGTGGAAACCGAGATCCGCCACGGCGGCCAGCGCTACCACGACCAGGGCCTTAC
Organism: Acidobacteriota bacterium; assembly: GCA_016201195.1. Classification (GTDB taxonomy): domain Bacteria; phylum Acidobacteriota; class Terriglobia; order Bryobacterales; family JACQDG01; genus JACQDI01. The sequence continues at coordinate 1,766 of JACQDI010000226.1, forward strand.
CGCGGTGGTGGAGGTCCCCGGAGGGACCGACGTGGCGCCCAACCTCCTCATGCTGACTACGCTGCGTGAGCCGCCCTTCAGTCTACATCAGTTATACAGTGGAGGAATCCAACCGGCGCGGCAGAAGATCCTTGTCGTCAAGGCTGCCGTGGCGTTTCGGGCGGCCTACGAGCCGATCGCTGGCGAGATCATCGAGGTCGATACAGGCGGGGTTACGGCAGTGAATCCGAGGCGCTTCACGTTCAAGAAATTACGGCCGGGGCTGTGGGGGATGGAGTAAACAAGCAAGGCAAAAGGCAAGAATTAAGGAATGGGGCATTTTTAAGACACACCTCCGCGTGTTTCAGGCCGTAACGGGTCGGCGCGGGGAACAACCACAGCGGAGAACGATGGGGCCGCCAGTAGGTGCGGAGCAACTCGAGGGTGGGCTCCGGCAGCGGCACGTAGCGGTCTTTCTTGCCTTTGCCGTGGATGTGCAGCATCATCCGGGCGATTAGGCCTCACTTGGACTTACCAGTCAAGACACTCTCGACGAGCCCAACGGGCCACGCCAACGGTCCATTTCGGTCGCAAACCGAAACTGCCCATTGGGCTGCTTCCCCAGCTCTCAGGCAAACGGATCCACTGTCAAGCGGATGCTACAATTGAATCCGTGGACACCACGGCCGGCTACGTGTTGGTCGGAGGGCGCAGCTCGCGGTTCGGCTCGGACAAGGCGCTGGCCCCCTGGCGGGGGCGGCTGCTGGCCCTGTGGGTAGCGGAACAGGTTCGGGCAGCGGCCGGGCCGGTCACCCTGGTGGGCGATCCAGAAAAGTATCGGGGGCTGGGGCTGCCGGTGATCGCCGATCCGGTCGAGGGATTCGGTCCCCTGGCGGGCCTGGCGGCAGCTCTGGAGCATTCGGCGGCCGTGTGGAACCTGGTCGTGGCCTGCGATCTGCCGCACCTGACGCCGGACTTTCTGCGCTTTCTGCTGCACGCGGCCGAGGCAGCCGGGGCCGACATCCTGCTGCCGCTTGACCGGGAGGGCCGCGCCGAGCCGCTGTGCGCCGTCTATGCGGGCCAGTGCCGGGCAGCCATCGGCGATGCCGTGCGGCACGGCGTTCATAAAATGACCGACGCCTTCGCGTTTCTGCGGGTGCGCCCGATGCCGTTTTCCGAATACGCAGCGTATGACCCCGACGGCCTGCTGTTTGCCAATCTGAACACGCCCGCCGACCTGGCCGGCGCCCGGCTTCCGGGGTAACGAGGCATGGCGGACCGGGAGCAGTATCCGCACTACATCGAGTTCCGCCGCGTCTCGAAGAGCTTCGAGCGCCCGGTGCTGGTGGATTGCAGCTTCTACCTGGACAGCGGGCAGACGCTGGGTATTATCGGCCGCAGCGGCGTCGGCAAGTCCGTTGCCCTCTCCCACCTGATGGGATTCCTGAAGCCGGACCAGGGGCGCGTGATTGTCGACCACCAGGACATCACCGACTGCGGGGAAAGCGAGCTGAACCGCATTCGCAAGAAGGTCACCATGGTGTTCCAGTCGGGGGCGCTGTTTGACTCGCTGACCGTGGGAGAAAACGTGGCCTTCGCCCTGGAAGACAATGGGGAAACCCGCCCGAACATCGACGAGGTCGTCCGGGGTCTGCTGGAGATGGTGGAGATCGCCGAGTACCAGGACACCTATCCGGCCGAGCTGTCCACGGGAATGAAGCGCGCGGTGGCCATAGCGCGCGCGCTCGCCGCGCAGCCGGAGGCCATTCTCTACGATGAGCCGACAACCATGGTGGATCCACCCATGTCCGCGCACATCGGCGATCTGATCCGGCGTTTGAAGGAGCAGTTGCATCTCACCTCGGTAGTGGTGACCCACGACCTGAAGCTGCTGCGCAAGGTCGCCGACCAGGTGGTCTTCCTCCATGAGGGCCGTGTGATATTCTTTGGATCTTTGGATGGTCTGGAGCGGGCGCAGCACGCCCACATCCAAGAGTTTTTGGCGCTGGACCGGTTCCAGCCGGTATGAGCAAATGCCCCGACTCGTAATCAAAAAGCCGCTGGGCCCCGTGGTGGATCTGCCGCTGGTCGAGGGCGTCTATTCGCTGGGGCGCGCGGCCGACAACAAGGTGGTGCTCGAGGGCTCGCTCATCTCCCGCCACCACGGGGAGCTGCGCCGCGAGGGCGACGGCTTCTTCATCGCCGACCTGGGCAGCCACAATGGGATCTTTCTCAATGGCCAGAAAGTCGAGCGGGCGCCGCTCAAGGACCGCGACGAAATCCGCATCGGCAACTACGTGCTGCTGTTTTACGAGGGCGACGTGCCGGAAACCGGCCCCGCCCCCATGGTCGAGACGGTGACCGTCGAAGAGGACTACGACAAAATGGTGGGCAGCCTGACCACGGTGCTGCGGCCGGCGCCGCAGAAGCCGGACACCTCGCTGCTCCAGCGGATGGAAAAGGAGCGGCGCACGTTGGGGCTGCTTTGCGACCTCAGCCGCGCCCTCTCCACGCTGTATTCGCTCGAAGACGTCTCGCAAAAGGCCTTGCAGATTCTGCTCGAAACTACGCAGGCCGAGCGGGGAGCGATGTTCCTTCTCCAGGACGACGGTAAAACCTTGCGGCCGACCACGGTGTGCGAGCGAAAAGGAGGCCCGGCCACTTCGGGCTCCGTGGCGATCTCCTCGACCGTGGCCGACCGAATCCTGGCCGAGCGCAAGGGCATCATTACCGCCGACGCTGGCGAGGACCCGCGCTTCGCCCATGGCCAGAGCGTGGTGCTGCGTGGCCTGCGCTCCATCGCCTGCGCCCCGCTGGTGGGCGCGAGCGGCAACCTGGGCATCCTCTACCTCGAAAACAACCGCTCCATCGGCGCCTTCTCCCACGATGATCTGGAGCTGCTCTGCGCGGTGGCCTCCCAGGTCGGGCTGTCGGTCGAAAACGCCAAGTTCTTCGAGGCGCTGCGGCGCTCCAACGAGGAGCTGGAGCTGAAGGTCGAGCAGCGCACGGCCGAGCTGCGCGAGAGCCAGATGAAGCTGTATCAGGCCGAGAAGATCAAGTCGCTCAGCCGCTTGGTCGCGGGCGTGGCCCACGAGGTCAACAACCCGCTGGGCGCGCTGAAGGCCAACCTGGAAGTGGTGATGGTCATGGCCGGGCGCTTGGCCACCGGCGAAGGCCGCTCCGATAAAGAAGTCAAGATGGTCGAGCAGTTGGTGCGCATCTCACAGCAAAGCGTCAACGCCTGCACCCGCATCGTGGGGGTGATGCGCTCCTTGCGCTCGTTCGCCCGCCTCGATGAGTCCGAATTCAAGATGGCCAACCTCAACGAAGGACTCACCGCCATCGTGCAGTTGCTCGATCCCGCTGTGCGCAAGCGCATCGAGGTGATAACCAACCTCGGGGAGCTGCCCCCCATCCCCTGCTACCCGGCGCTGCTGAACGAAGCGTTCATGAACATCCTCAGCAACAGTTGCCAGGCCATCACCCAGACCGGCCAGATCTTCATCGAGTCTCGCAAGGAGGACGAGGAGATTGTGGTGAGCTTCCGCGACACCGGCTGCGGCATCGCCAAAGAGCACCTGCCCAAGATCTTCGAGCCCGGCTTCACCACCAAGAGCCGCGGCGTGGGCGTGGGCCTGGGCCTGCCCATCGCCTTCAGCGTCATCAAGGAGCACAACGGCTCGATCCACGTGGAGAGCGATCTCGGCAAAGGCGCCACCTTCACCATCCGCCTCCCTGTAGCCCTGGAAAAATCGCCGGCCTCGTAGATCAGCCGGTGACAGCTTCCTCACTCCGAAGTTTCTCTCAGCGAAAAGAAAGCCACAGAGATACAGAGGCGCAGAGAAAACTTTAAAAATGCCCCCTTCCTTGATTTTTACCTTTTGCCTTTTGCGGTTTGCCTTTTGCCTTGCTTTTGTGTTGCAGCCCTGCCTGCCGCCTACCGCCGCGGCCCCGGCATCGGTCCCGCTACCCCGATCATGGCCAGCGGTTCGCCCTTGTTGATCGGCGGCGTACCGATCACGTACAGAATCACCCCCGCAAACGGAGCCCGCAGCTCGAAGATCGTCTTGCCGAAGAAGTCGGTGACCGTCCCGATCCGATCCCCTTGCCGCACCTGCTGATCTTTCTTCACTTCCGCGTAAAACAACCCCGTCGCCTCGCTGCGCAGAACGGCGTTGCGGACGATCCACACGGGCTTGTTCTCGGGCCACGACTCGCCGCTGGTCATCTTCAGGTGACTCATCACGCGCCGGAGGCCGGTTTCGAGCCGCGCGATCGATTCTTCATCGGTCGCCCCCAGGCCGCCCGACTCGACGGTGATGGCCGGTTTGCCGCGGGTGGCTGCTGTATTCGAGCAATACATGGACTGGGCCGGGTCGCTGGGACGCTCGTCGTCGATCACGATGTGGTTCATCCCAAACGCGACCGCCATCTGGCGGCTGCGCTCGTCGAGCGCCTGATTCCCGGTGCGCATCCAATAAGCGTAAGGCCGCAGCGACTCGTTGCCATCGCCGCAGTGCAGGTCGATCAGGTAATCCGCGCGCTCGATCACCTCCTGGGTCAGCACGTACGCGATGCGCTCGGAGAGCGTCCCGTCGGGCTTGCCGGGGAAAACGCGATTCAGGTTCTTGCCGTCCTCCGGGCCGTAGTAGATGGTGCGCCGCAGAAACGACGGCATGTTGGCCACGTGCACCAGGATCAGCTTGCCGGAGAGAGCCTGGTACTGGATCTTGCTCCGCAGCCGTTCGAGGGCCAGGATCGGGGTGTACTCGTAGCCGTGGGTGCCGGCCACCAGCACCAGAGTGGGGCCGGGCCGCGCGCCCGAAATCTCGGTGACCGGAATATCGGCGGCGGGGCCGACCTGGAGGAATCGCGAAGCCGGCTGCGCAAAAGCGGCCGCACCGGCCAAAAGTATCGCGGCAATAGGATATAATCGCACCCTCATGCCGCGACATTATCGCATGTTGCTGGTGATCGCGTTGGGGGCGGCCGTATGGGCGATGCCAACGCCGGCCGGGGTCGAGCCGCAGGGCTGGCGGCTGCTCGCCATCTTC
>JACQDI010000227.1 GCA_016201195.1 Acidobacteriota bacterium
CAAGTTCCGCGAGCGGTTCGCCCACGTGGAGAAGGGACTCGGCGAGCGCGGCCAAACCTTCGCCAAGGCCGGCCTCGAGGAGATGGAAGAGCTGTGGCAACAGGCCAAGAAGCAATAGCCATCGAGGTCCGGGTCATCACCGAGACGCCGGACCTGCTGGAGGCCGTGCGCCTGCAGAAGATCATCTGGGGATTCTCGGACTTGGACCTGCTGCCGCCGCGGCTGTTCGTGGTGGCCCACAAGATCGGTGGCCAGGTCTTCGGCGCCTTCGACGGCCAGCGCATGGTGGGGTTTTGCGTGGCCATCCCGGGAATCAGGGCCGGCGGTGTGTATTATCTGCACAGCCACATGATGGGCGTGATCGAGGAATACCAGAACCGCGGCATCGGCCGGGCGCTCAAGCTGGCGCAGAGGAAAGAGGCGCTCGAGCGCGGCATCGAGCTGGTGGAGTGGACGTTCGATCCGCTGGAGATCAAGAACTCGCACTTCAACATCGCGCGGCTGGGGGCGATAGTCCGGCGGTTCGTCCCTAACCAGTACGGCATTTCCTCCAGCCCGCTGCACGGAGGGCTGCCCACCGATCGCTGCGTCGCCGAGTGGTGGATCGGGAGTCCCCAGGTGCGGGCGCTCCTCGATGAGCAGCGGCCGCTGCCGGTCTTGATCGAGGGGCGCATCGAGGTGCCGCAGGAGATCGGCGAGTTAAAGAAGACCAACCCCGGCCAGGCGCGGGAGATGCAGGCGCGCATCCGGGAGGAATTCGAATACTGGCTGTCGAAGGGCCTGGCAGCGGTGGGATACGAGATCACGCCGCAGGCGGGAGCGTTTCTGATCGGACCGGAGCCGGCTCACTCATGAGAATCAACCGCATAACGCTGCGCGAAATCCGCATGCCGCTGGTGCACTTTTTCGAAACCAGCTTCGGCCGGACCACCGAGCGCCGCATGATCCTGGTGGAGGTGGAAGGAGAGGGCGCGACTGGCTGGGGCGAAGTGACTGCGGGAGAGAATCCCTTCTACAACGAGGAGTGGACCGACGCGGCGTGGCTGATCCTCCGTGATTACGCGGCGCCGCGCGTGCTCCATTACGAGCTGCGCAGCGCGGCCGATGCGGCGGACCGCACCGCGCACATCCGCGGCCACCAGATGGCGCGCGGGGGCCTGGAAGCGGCCATTTGGGATCTCGAGGCGCGGCTGGCGAACCGGCCGCTCTGGCGCCACATCGGCGGCACGCGCAGCGAGATCGCCTGCGGGGTCTCCATCGGAATTCAGGACTCCGTCGAGCAACTGCTCGACAAGATCACCCGCGAGGTGGATGCCGGCTACCAGCGCATCAAGATCAAAATCAAGCCCGGCTGGGACGTGGACGTGGTGCGGGCGGTGCGGGAGCGCTTCCCGCAGATCAAGCTGATGGCCGACGCCAATTCGGCCTACCGGCTGAGCGACGCCGCCCGTCTCAAGGAGCTGGACGCGTTTTATCTGATGATGATCGAGCAGCCGCTGGCTCACGACGATATCATCGACCACGCCAAGCTCCAGGCCCGGCTCGAGACGCCCGTCTGCCTGGACGAATGCATCCGCAACGCGCACATGGCCGAGCAGGCGATCGGCATGCGCGCCTGCGGCATCATCAATATCAAGCTGGGGCGCGTGGGCGGGTTCGCCGAGGCGCGGCGCGTGCACGACGTCTGCCGCGAGCACAATATTCCCGTGTGGTGCGGGGGAATGCTCGAGAGCGGCGTGGGCCGGGCGCACAACATCGCGCTCTCCACGCTGGAGAACTTCCTGCTGCCGGGCGACGTTTCGGCGAGCAAGCGCTACTGGAAGCGGGACATTGTGACGCCGCCGGTCGAGGTGACGCCGCAGGGGACCATCCGGACCGGCGACAATCCCGGCTTCGGCTACGAGCTGGATCGCGACTACATCCGGCAGATTACGGCGCGGGAGGAGACGCTCGGTTGACCTCTGCCGCGGCCCGACCTCACCCCAAACCCCTCCGGCTGTACTTCCTGATCGGGTTGATGCAGGCGCTGTGGACAGCGAATTTCCTGATCGGGAAGATCGCCCTGCGCGAGTTCCCGGCCCCGCTGGCGGCGGGCCTGCGGGTGTTCATCGCCGCGGGGTGCATCCTGCCGTTCTATTTCTGGAAGGTGCACGGGCGGGGTCACTGGACGCGTCACGACGTGCCGCTGCTGGCGCTGCTGGGGTTCATCGGGGTGGCGATCAACCAGTTCTTTTTCATCATGGGCCTGGGAAGGACCAGCGTGCCGCACTCGGCGCTTATCATCGGCATGACGCCGATCTCAGTGCTGCTCATCGCCGCGTTGCGGGGCTTGGAGCGCATCACGTTGCAGAAGCTGGCGGGGATGCTGGCCGCCTTCTGCGGGGTTGCGATTCTCAGCCTGGAGCGGCGCATGGGGCCCGGTCCCACGGTGACCGGTGATGTTTTCACGCTGCTGGCCGGCTCGGCCTTTGCGCTGTACACCGTCCTCGGCAAGGAGGTGACGCACCGCTACGGCCCGCTCATCGTGAACACGTTCGTGTTCTGCTCGGGCGCGCTGTTCCTGCTGCCTGTCACGCTCTGGCAAGGCTGGTCATTTCCGTTCGCCCAGGTTTCCGTCGTGGGGTGGCTGTCGTTGATTTACATGGGCGTGTTCCCTTCGCTCGTCTGCTACCTGATCTTCTACTACGCGCTGGGATACGTGGCGGCGTCCCGGCTCTCGACGCTCGCCTACCTGCAGCCGCTGGCGGCGACGCTGTTCAGCGTCCTGCTGCTAGGCGACCGCATCACCACCCCGCTGGCGCTGGGCGGCGCCATCATCTTCGCGGGCGTCTACGTGACGGAGCGCGGCTGATGCTGACCTTCCGGCATCTGCTCCAGCAAAACCGCAACTACCGCAGCATCTGGATGGGCCAGGTGGTGAGCGAGATCGGCGACCACTTCAACAACATCGCCGTGTTCTCGCTGGCGCTCCAGACCACGCGCTCCGGCCTGGTGATCAGTTGGATCATGATCTCGCGGGCGATTCCGATGATCCTGGCCGGACCGATGGCGGGCGTGGTGCTCGACCGGCTGAACCGCAAGCGGGTCATGATTGCAAGCGACCTGGTGCGGGCGGCGTTCGCGCTGGGGTTTTTGCTTTATCACGGGCCGCAGGATGCCTGGGTGCTCTATCTGTTCAGCGGCCTCACTATGTTCGCCTCGCCCTTCTTCACCAGCGGCCGCTCGAGCATCCTGCCCACCATTGCCAACTCCGAGGAGCTGCACACGGCGAACGCGCTCACCCAGACCACGCAATGGGCGACGCTCACCGTCGGCACGCTGCTGGCCGGCGGCATCGTGACCAAGTACGGCTACGACCGGGCGTTTTTGTTCAACGCCTTTTCGTTTCTCGTCTCGGCCTTCGCGGTGAGCCGCCTGCGATTGCAGAAAGGCGAGTTCATTGCCAAGCGGGCGCTCACCGAAGCCGACGTGGTGCGGCCGTGGCACGAGTATACCGAGGGATTGCGCTACATGCGCTCGGTGCCGCTGGTATTCGGCATCTCGCTGATCGGCGTGGGCTGGGCCACCGGCGGCGGCGCGGCGCAGATCCTGTTCAGCGTTTTCGGGGAGTTGGTGTTCCACCGCGGCCCCGCCGGGATCGGAACCATCTGGGGCTTCGCCGGGATCGGCCTGCTCATCGGGGGCGCGCTCGCTCACAGCATGGCCAAACGGCTGAGCTTCGAGGGCTACAAGAAGACGATCCTGGTAGTCTTCTTGCTGCACGGAGCCTTCTACATAGTCTTCAGCCGCATGACCGACTTCCGCCTGGCGCTGGCGGCGATCCTGGTGTCGCGCCTGGCCATCGCCATCAGCTCGGTCCTCAACTTCAGCAAGCTCCTGCACACGGTGCCCGACCAGTACCGCGGGCGGGTGTTTGCCACCGTCGAGACCATGGTCTGGACCACCATGATGATTTCCATGATGCTGGCGGGTATTGGGTCGCAGTACTATAGTCCAAGAACGATTGGAACCATCGCTGGAATGCTGTCCTCCTCGACCGGACTGTTCTGGGCCTGGGCCCACTTCACCGGCCGGCTACCGGAGCCGGCAGAGGAAGGGGTGGAGGAAGACGAGGTGGAGATTCATGGGGAAGCAGTTGTGTGAAAGGGCGGCCCATACATCAGAAAGATCCTATTGTGCGGGCAGCCGCGCCGAAGCCGAAGGGCGACGCGCTGCTGCGCGCTGCTGACCGGGACAGCAGCCTGCATGCACATGCGTGTATAATGGGGCATGCGGACCACAATCGAAATGAAGCCGGAACACCGCGCAAGATTGCTGGAGATGGGTGCGAGGCGCGGGGAAAAGGGATTCTCTTCCGTAGTTGAGGAGGCGATTGAGGCGTTCTTGCAGGCTCACGCGCAGAACGATGAGATTCGAAAGAAGGCTCTCCGGGCGGGAGGGAGCCTGGGCCAGAAAGAGGCGGAAGCGCTGCGTCGAAGAGCGGCGAAAATCCGAGCCCAGTGGCGATGATCGTAGCTGACACCGATGTACTCATCGACTTTCTGGCCGGCTCAAATCCGGGCTTTTCCCGTGTCCGCGCCGCAATCGATGGAGGCCAATTGCATACCACGACGATCACCCAATACGAATTGCTGGCGGGCGCAAACAGCCCGAAGCAGGACGGACGAATCCGCGATTTGCTGGCCGCTCTCTCCATCCTGCCTTTGGACCGGGCGGCCGCAGACTGGGGCGCCAGGACACGGCGCGACCTGGAGCGCCGCGGCGAATCCGTCGGCATGGCCGATAGCTTGATTGCGGGGATCGTACTGGCTTGCGGCGGGCGGTTGCTAACCCGAAATCGCCGGCACTTCGAACGAGTCGGAACGCTTGCTCTGGTCGATCTGGAATGATCAGATAGCGGTCTGCTAGGATGAAGACGGAGGCTGCATCCTGCGCCTCCCTTCTCTATGACATCGCCGGTCCGGCGGTATCTGACCTGCCTGCTGGTGGCGTGCGCAATTGTCGCGCGGGCCGACGTTCCCAAGCTCCAATACAAGGGGTACACCAACGATTTCGCCGGGGTGCTGAGCTCGACGGCGGTGGCGCGGACCGATGCCCTGGCGGCGGAGGTGGAGCGAAAGACCAAGTCCCAGATCGCCATCGTCGTCATCAAGTCGCTCGACGGCGAGCCGATCGAGGACTACGCCAACACCCTTTCCCGGCGTTGGGGAATCGGCGGGAAGGAGAATCGCGGGGTGCTGCTGCTGCTCGCGATCCAGGACCGGCGCGACCGGCTGGAGATCGGCTACGGCCTCGAGCCGATCCTGCCGGATGGGAAAGTCGGCGGCGTTCTGCGAGGGATGCGGTCCTACCTGCGCGAAGGGAATTACGATCGCGCGGTGCTGTGGGCAGTGGACCAACTGGCACAGGTTATCGCCCAGGACGCCGGTGTTACTTTGGAAGGGCGAACGTACCAGGGACCGCCCCCGGTCGAGCGGCGGCGGCAGCGCGGGGTCGGTCTGCCGTGGTGGGCGATCCTGCTGGGGGGCATCGGGCTCCTCTGGTTTTTCGCGAAGACGGGCATCAATCCGCTGTTCTTCTTGCTGGGAGGTTTCCCGGGCGGAAGCAGCTCGGGCTTGGGCGGTGGCGGTGGCCGGGACGGCGGAGGGTTTAGCGGCTTCGGCGGCGGAGACTTCGGAGGCGGCGGCGCCTCCAGTGATTGGTAGGCGCATATGGAAGACCTGTTGCAGGAGTTTGTGGAGCGGGTAAAGAAAGCTTACGGCGACGATCTGCTTTCGGTGGTGCTTTATGGCTCGGCGGCGAGCGGGGATTATCACGAAAAGCATTCGGACCTCAACGTGCTATGTATCCTGCGGAGGGTCGAGCTGGCCGAGCTGGAGCGGGCGGCTCCGCTGTTGCAGTGGTGGATGAAGCGGGGCCAGCCGCCGCCGCTGCTGCTGTCGGATGAGGAGATCGAGGACGCGTCGGACGTGTTTCCCATCGAGTTTCTGGACATCCAGGAAAACTACCGGCTGCTCTATGGCGCGGACCTGGTCAAGCAGATGCGCATCGATACGCGCCAGCATCGGGAGCAACTGGAGCACGAGCTGCGATCGCGGCTGCTCCGCCTGCGGAAGCGGTTCCTGGAGACGCAGCACGACAGCAAGGCAGTCAGCCAGCTCATGATCGATTCGCTCGCTTCGTTCGCCACGCTGTTCCGACACGCGCTGCTGGTGGCCGGCTTCCCCGCCCCGATCAGCAAGCAGGAAATCTTCCGGGCGGCGGCGGAGCGATTTCAAGTAGGCCCGACGCCCTTCGCCGAGCTG
>JACQDI010000111.1 GCA_016201195.1 Acidobacteriota bacterium
GTGCTTTTTCAGTTCGCGCGCCAGGCCGTAGATCATCCGCACGATAGCGTGCTTGGCTACGTCGTAGAAGCTGCCTATATACTTGTTGTGCTCCCAGGCCACCGTGCTGACGATCAGTCCCTGTCGGCGTGGCAGCATCAGCGGGATGGCGAAGTAACTGGTCACCAGGTGCGTGCGCAGGCCGTTCACGAACATGCCCTGCCAGCATTTATCCAGCGGCGCCTTCCAGAAATAGGCCGGCCTCAATCCGGAGCCTTCATAGCCGCCCCAGGCGTTGTTCACCAGGATGTCCAGCCGACCCTGCTCTCTTTTGATGCGTGCCAGCAGCTTTCGGACCTCCGCCTCCACCGTGTGGTCGCAGCGCATAGAGATGCCGCGGCCACCGCGCGCGGTGACCTGCTCGGCGGTGTCCTCGACCGTGCCCGGCATGTTGTCGGTGGAGGCCCCGCCCCGGACGCTGCGCCCGGTGACGTATACGGTGGCCCCTGCTTCGCCCAGCACGAGCGCGATGCCCCGACCCGCGCCTCGGCTCGCCCCGGTAACCAGGGCCACCTTGCCTCCAAGGTTCGGGGCTGCCCAGTCCTGCTTGCTCGAACGATGTTGGGTCATGGCACTTCCCCTCCTGTCGCTACCATAGCCGGTCTACTCGCGTCTGTGTTGGAAAAATGGAACACCCTTGGAAAACCGCGGCGCCAACAGTGAGATAATCTGGTCCTTCGGTGAGGCCGTTATGAAACTTGCTGCATTGCTTGCCGCCTGGGCTCTGGCTGCCACCTCCGCCGCGGCGCAAACTCCCGCCAAGGAAAAGACGATTCTCTTCGTCGGCGCGCACATGGACGATTCAGAATGGGGAGCCGGCGGGCTGATGTTCAAGGCCGTCCGGGACGGGCTGCGCGTGGTCGTCATCCAGACCGTGAGCGACTGGTCCAACTGGCCGCCAACCCAGGGTAGGGAGAAACAGGTCGAGGACGGGGTGATGCGGATCGCCAAGGAAATGGGCATCGAGAAGATCCTGCTCGGCTACAAATACCATCACGTCCCGGCGGATCTCGAGCTCAAGACCCGCATCGCCCGCATTGTCGCCGACGTTGAGCCCGACATCGCCGTCATCCTGTCGGAAAACGATTACTGGACCGACCATGCCAACACCGCCCGGGCGGCCAAAGACGGAATCATGTTTGCGCACGGCTATCTGGGCCGCGCCCTGAAACGAATCCCGCTGATCCTTTCCTATCCGACCGGCGCGAACCAAACCCACGATTTCAAGCCCGATACCTTCGTGGATACGACGGAAGTGATCGACCGCATCGCCTGGCTCATCAACGAAATCGACAGTTTGGCCGACGGCAAGCGGGAATACTCCGCCACCCTGACGCTCCAGGGGTCGAGGGCAAAGGGCTTTCCGAAGAAACTGGAGCTAATCGGCGCCGCCGAACAGGTGCTGGCGTCGGAGAAGAATTGGGGCGCAATGTGCGGCGCCCGATACGCCGAGGCGTTCCAGTCCATCCGTCCTGTCCCGCGCGAGCTCTGGTAGCGTCGCCGCCGCCGGCTAACTCTAGGGCGGGCTAGGGTCGAGTCCACTGGACTGATCAGCGCGTGCATGGCGCTGGTTGTATGTTGTTGGTGACGCCGGACGTCACCGGCGTCCGGCGGCGCGTCGCCGGATCGAACACCACGAGATGTGCCGACCACACCTGATGCTTACTGGAAGGTGTGAGGGATATCAGGTCGCGTGGCGTGCTGTAAACAATCTCGTTGCCGCCAGGAAGCCACATGGCATCGTTGCCGCTGCCGACTGGGATCCAAGCCATGCGGCCGAGATCCAGCACGAAGTAATCCGATTGGCGAGAGGTGCTGTTGTCGTCGTGTCCCTGCGTCCCCACCAACAGCCACTTCTGGTTTTGCGACCATGCAATTGCGCTCGGAGCCGTGGGACGTTCACTGAAACGTGCCCGGCCCACTTCCTTCTTGGTGGCAGAATCGTAGATTAGGACATCCTGGCCGGCCGAACACGCAAAGCGCGCGTTATCTTGCTCCCAGACCGTCTGGTTGCACTCGGCAACCGGAGGCTGATTCGCACGCGCAACTGGAACTTTCGCATCTGCCGAGACTTTCCGCTCTTGGCCGGTTTTTCGGTCGAAGCTCCAGAGGCCGCTGTAATCGTACAGATCAGTGCCGGAGATGAAGTAGATATGCCTGCCGTCCTTTGAACAAGCTAGCTGGAAATGATTCCTCTCCGAGTCTGTCAGTGGCTTCAAACTTCCATCCGAAGGGTTCCAGATCCAGATCTGCTGATACGTTCTGCCGCTCTGCTTGTAAACGCGGCGGCTGAAAGCCACCTGTGCGCTCAACAATGCCGGGAATAAAGCTAGGATCGCGCAATCTCGCACTGACCATGCAAGCATAGCCTGTTCCCTATGATCGCGAAAATCTCGAACCACTCACACGCGGGTCTTCCTCGCGCTTGGCCCGGGGCGCCTTACCTCGCCACCTCCAGCACGATTTGCCGCAGCAGCTTCGCGCCTTCTTCGAGCGTCTGGAGCGCGATGCGCTCGTCGTTGCCGTGGGCGCGGCGGTCGTTTTCGGCAAACAGGGGCACGCCGTAGACGGCCATGCCTTTGGCGCGCAGGTCGGCGCCGTCGGTCGAGCCAAGGAGCATGTAGGGCACCACCGCGGCGCGCGGGCGGGACTTGCGGAAAACACGTTCCATGGCCTGATAAAGCGGCGTCGAGATCGGGCTCGGCTGGGTGGCGGGACGGCCCGCGCCGGTGGGCGCAATCTCCACCGCCGGGTCGTCGATGATGTTGCGGAAGCGGGCGTACACCTCTTCCGCCGTCTCGTTTGGCAGGCGGCGGACGTCAATCTGGGCCTCGGCGGTGTTGGGGATGACGTTAATCTTCATGCCGGCGCGCAGCATAGTGGGGGAGACCGAGGTACGAAGGGCGGCGTCGAGTTCGGCGCTGCGGGCGCGAACCTGGTTGGCGCCTTCGATGCTTTTGAGCTTCGGCAGCAGGGGCGCCAGCCACGCGTAGTCGGCCACCTTGGCGAGTTCTTCAAAATAGCGACGCGTGGTTTCGTTGAGGCGCACCGGCTGGTCGCGCTCGACCAGGCGCGCGACGGCGCGGGCGAGGTGGGCGACTGGATTATCCGGCCGCGCCACCGACCCGTGCCCAGCCGAGCCGCGGGCGGTCAGGATCACCCGCGTGGGGATTTTCTCGGTGGTCTGAATCTGGAAAATCCGTGTGCCGGAGGGCGTGTCCATGGCAAACCCGCCCTCGTTCAGCGCGAACTCAGCGTCAATCTTGTCGTAGGCGTTGGCCACCAGCCACTTGATTCCCGGCGTGTCGGCGCCCTCTTCGCCCGACTCGGCGAGCAGGATCACGTCACGGCTGAGTTTCACGTCGCGTCGCTTCAGATCGAGGAAAACGGCCAGCTCGGCGGCCAAGTAGCACTTGTCGTCCTGAGAGCCGCGGCCGTAAAGGTAGCCGTCGCGGATCACGGCGGCGAAGGGGCCCACCGTCCACTGGCCGCGGTCGGCGGGGACCACGTCGGTGTGGGCCATCAGCAGCAAGGGGCGGGCTGTGCCGGAGCCCTTCAGGCGAGCGATGAAGTTGAGCCGCTGCGGATCGGGGCCCAGCAGCTCGGAGGGGATGCCGGCGGCGGTGGTGACGCGCTTCAGGTATTCGGCAGCGCGGGTTTCGTTCCCGGGCGGGCTGGAGGTGTCGAGCCGGAGCAGGTCGGCGAGGTATTGGCGCGCCTCCTGCGCCCGGACCGGCGCAAGCAGGCACAAGGCGGCTACCAGCACTCTGAGCATGGAGATCAGTGTAACAAGGAGTGCAGCGCCACCGTGATTCCCACGCCCACGAACACCACCAGCGCCAAGCGGATGCCGGGCTGCTGGTTGATCTCCGGGATCAGGTCGGAGGCGCCGACATAGAAACACACGCCGGCCGCGAGCGGCAGCCCCACACCCACCTGGGCCCGGAACAGCAGCATCACCAGCACGCCGGTCATGGTGGAGGCTCCGAGCAGCACCGACGAAACCAGCGCCACGCGCGGCCCCTGCCCGCCGGCCACCATCACCGAGGCCACTGTGAAACCCTCCGGAACCTTGTGCAGGAAGATGGCCACGAACAGGATCAGCCCCAGCCAGTTGGAAACGATGAAGCCGCTCGAGATCGCGATGCCGTCGAAGAAGGCGTGGATCATCAGTCCCGCCAGCACGGAATAGCTGCGGTGGGCCGGGGCCATCTCCTCGCCGTGCACCTCCTCGCCGAAATGGAAATGCGAGCTCAGGGTGTGCTCGGCCAGGTGCACGATGAGGTATCCCCCCAGGACGAAGTAGAGGGTCCGCGATCCCACCAGCCGCAGCGCCTCGGGGATCATCTCCAGAAACACCGCCCCCAGCAGGAAACCGGCGCCTAGGGCGATAAAGTACTGGAGATATCTTCGCTCCCAGTTCTGGCGGACGATGATGAAGCCGCCGAAGACTTCGGCCAGCGCGGCGGTGAGGCCCAGCAACACAGGAAGCATAATGAGCTGCCCTTCACCACGAAGACACCAAGGCACCA
>JACQDI010000228.1 GCA_016201195.1 Acidobacteriota bacterium
CGAGACGGCCAAGTCCTGGACCCTGGAAGCCGTCCAGTACGCCGCCCATACTTCCCGGATGACCGTCGTCATGCAGCAGCTCGCGCGGGCGCACGGCGAAAACGTGGGGGACGCCATGCAGTGGGTCGAGGCCGTGAAGAAGATCGGTTTCTCGACCCAGGATGCGCTCCACACCATCGACCGGCTGCTGATCGCCGATATGGATCTTGCCAAGGCGCCGGGGCTGGCAAAGCTCGCCAAGGATGCGGCGGCGATTGAGAACATCAGCGCGCCCGAGGCGCTTGAGAAGATCCTGCTCGCCATCGAATCCGGGAAATCGCGGGCGCTTCGGTCCATGGGGCATCTTCGTGGACCTTGAAGAATCAGCAGTTGTTCTGGCTATCAGGCGCTAGAGCCCGGCACTTTCTTGAGCGCGTCCACGTCCATGAGGTCTTGCCGGCGGCCAAGCGCGCTTTTGATTCGAATCAGATCCTCGCGTGAGATGAACGGCGTGCGAACCCCTTCCAGATCCCTCTCGACTCGCCTCGGCCAAGCCTCTTCGAACCGCATGCCAGTCACCGAGGTCAGAATATCCACCCGTACAGGCGGGCTGCCCATCTGATAGAAGAAACCTTCGCTGGAAAAATCCTCCGGTGTGACTCCAGCCAACAGGGCGCCGAAATGGCCCAAAGCCTCAAACACTCGCGAACCGTCTTCTATCGTCGGTTCCACCCAGAGATCCAGGTGTTTGGTAAACCTCGGTTCGGTGTAGAGCATGACCGCGTAATCCCCGATCACGAGGTACCGCGCGTCATAGTCGTTCAACACGCTCAACAGTTCTCTGAAGTCGGAGTTCGTCGGCACCGCGCCCCTTTAGCTTCCATGACTGAACGACCATCTCCCAGGCAGCGGAGAATATGGCTTCTGGTCCGAGCCGCTGCCAGTAGTTCACATCAAAAGAGCGGTCCAGGTCCTCGATCCTGCCCTTACGCTCCATGACAAACCGGTCGTCCATGTTTCTTTCCTGAAACTATTCTAGCCGGAAACACAGACTTTATCCCAACAGTGCTGCTGGTCGGTCACGGATCAGTGCATCGTCGCCGCCAGCGACCCTCGCCTAATCGCCTAGCCTTGCGACTAGGCGCTCGGCCGAGACCGCTAAAATCTTTCTCTTGACATTGTAATAGAGAACTAGTACACTATCATTCTAGATGAAGGCGACATTCCAATTCCGGCTTGACCTCCGCAGCGGGGTTCCCGTCGGAACATTCCAATTCCGGCTTGACCTCCGCAGCGGGGTTCCCGTCTACCGCCAGATCATCGACCAGGTGCTGGTGGCCATCGCCTCCGGCTCCCTGGCGAGTGGCGACCAGCTCCCCACCGTGCGCCAGCTCGCCGTGGATCTCTCGATTAACCCCAACACCGTGGTGCGCGCCTACCGGGAACTGGAGATCCGGGGAATCCTCGAGACCCACCAGGGGACGGGAACCTTCATCAGCTCGAAGAAGCTCAAGCGGGACGACGTGGAACGCCGGCGGCAGATGGCGCAACTGGTGGGCGACTTTGTGGCCCGCGCCGGAGCCGCCGGTTACAGCGCCCAGGAGTTGCGCGAGTGCCTGGACGAGTTGCTGGCCGATCAGGAAAGGAGATAAGGTCATGCCCAAAGACAAAGAGCTCATTGAAGCCGTACGGACGCAGATGAACCCGGTGGGGATGACGGCGTTTGCCGTCTGCTTCCTTGCCGGGGCCATCGGGACGCGCGCCACCGGCCATCCGGCCCCGCTCATCGTCGGAGTTCTGGCAGGGGTATACCTGCTGTTCTCGATCAAGGTGGCCAACCAGTGGGAGAAGGCCGCCGTGCTGCGGCTGGGGCGGTATCGGGGCCTGCGTGGGCCGGGCCTCTTTCTCATCGTGCCCATCGTCGACTCGATCAGCCGCTACGTGGATCAGCGGGTGCGGGTGACGAGCGTGTCCGCCGAGTCGACCCTCACCCGCGACACCGTGCCCACCAACGTGGACGCCATCGTCTTCTGGGTGGTGTGGAATGCCGAGAAGAGCATCCTCGAGGTGCAGGACTTCTACGACGCGATCACGATGAGCGCCCAGACGGCGTTGCGGGAGTCGATCGGCCGGCACGAGCTGGCCCAGATGATCACCGAGCGGGAGACGCTGGGCCGGGAGCTGCAGCGAATCCTGGACGAGAAGACCAATCCCTGGGGCATCACGGTGCAGTCGGTCGAGATCCGCGACGTGCGGATCCCGGGGAGCCTGGAAGACGCCATGTCGCGCGAGGCCCAGGCGGAGCGCGAGAGGCGGGCGCGCGTGATTCTGGGCACCGCGGAGACGGAGATTTCCGCGAAGTTCTCGGACGCTTCGCAGCTTTACAAGGACAACCCGGTCGCTCTGCACCTGCGCGCTATGAACATGCTGTACGAGGCGGTGAAGGAGCGGGGTTCGATGGTCATCGTGCCCTCCTCGGCGGTGGAGACTATGGGTCTCGGCGGCCTGCTGGGAACGGCGGCC
>JACQDI010000229.1 GCA_016201195.1 Acidobacteriota bacterium
CGCCCGCCACGTGGGAGGGCACGCGCTCGCCCCACTCTCCGGCCAGCTTCAGCGCCTGGTTGCCGCTCATCGAAAACCCTACCAGGAACACCCGGCGATCGGCGAATTGCTCTACGATCGAACGCAAATCGGCGGTTAAACCCGAATTGTACAGCGTCGGCGCGAGGTGCTCCGTGCCGCCGCAGTTGCGCACGTTCAGACGCGCGACGTCGAAGCCGGCCTCGAGAGCGGCACACGCCATCCAGCGGATGTAAGTCGAGTCCGCCGAGCCTTCCAGGCCGTGCGACAGCAACATCAGCGGCGCGGCTGGATTGCGGAAGTGGCAATGCGCCAGCACCTGTACGCCCGGCTCAGTCGTAAAAAGTCGCGGCTCCCCCGGCTCGAGACGCACCGGCCAGTAGCGCCCCATGATCGTGTTTAGGTGCGGGTTGGCAAAGAGCGGCGTGTACGGGTCAGACTGGAGTGAACGCAAAAGAGAAATGGCAACCGGGCGCACCGAGCCCTAGCTTACCATCTCTGTCTTCCCCACCCGGGCCCACGATCCACGTTCCACGATCCACGATCCGCAGTTAAAACACGTATTTCAGCCCGAATTGCAGCTCTCTCATGTTGGTGCGCGTCCCTCGGATCTTCCCGAAGTTGACGTTATTCACAGCGGTGCTGGGATTGCCCCAATTCGGGTGGTTCGGGAAGTTGAAGGCTTCAAAGCGGAATTGCAACTCGTGGCCCTCGCGGATGGCGAAATTCTTCAACGTAGAAAAATCCCACGAGATCAGCCCGGGGCCGATGAGCGTGTTGCGACCGACGTTCCCAAAGGTGCCGAACGGTTGCAGCACGAAGGCATCGGTGTTGAAGAACCGTTCCGGATCCTGCTGGCCGCGCCCCAGGGCTACCTTCTGCCCGGTAGCGTTGGGCCGGTCGTTGCCCGAGCCGGTGTTCGACTGGTCGCGCCCGGAGCCCACGATGATCGGAAAGCCGGTCTGCAAGGTGATGATGGAGCCGAGCTGCCAGCCTCCGGCAAGCACGTTGGCGACGCCGCCCCGGTTCAGCCACGCCTTGCCTTTGCCCAGGGGCAGCTCGTAGAGGATGGATGTCACCATGCGCTGGCTCACGTGAAAAATCGACAGACCGCGCTCGCAACGGATGCAGTAGCTGTTCTGCGGAAACAGCGTGTCGCCGCCGTTGTTGCGGATCCCGCTGGCCGTGTCAATGGACTTGGAGAACGTGTAGCCGACCAGGTAGGTCAGCCCCTGGCTGAAGCGTCGCTGCAGCTTTAAGCTCAGCGAATCGTAGTGGGCTTTGCCACTGCCGTCCACCTCCTGGATGCGGCTGAACTCCGGATACGGCGCGCGATCGAGCACCGTACCCGTCGCTCCGGGCAGCGACTCGTTGTAGGCCCGCAGCGACTCCAACTTGCGGCTCACCGATCCTATGTAGCCGAACTCCACTGCCGTCTGGCGGTCCAGCTCGCGCTGCACGTTGAGCAGATACTGGATCGAGTAAGGTGTGCGCCGCTGGTGAATGTTCCCCAGCACGTACGGGTTGTTGATCTGGATGGTCGCGCCCAGGTTGCGGAACGGCTGATCCCACGTCAGGTCCGGAAAATCGGCGTTAGATTCGTCGCGCCGCCGCCCGGCGAAGTTCCGCCCCATGTCAAAGCGCGGGTTGCCGGTGTCCTGGGAATAAAACATTCCCGCCCCCGTGCGCACGGTCCACTTGTTGGTGGGACTCCACGCCATCCCGAAACGCGGAGCGAAATCGTTGTTGTCGCTGGCGATGAGCCGGTCGCCTAACCGGCCGTCGCGGGCCACCTTGATCGCCGGGTTGAAGCGCAGCAGCTTGCCCTCGTAAAAGTCTCCACTGCCGATGCGGATGAAGGTCGGATGCCGGCTCAGGTCCTGCACGTTGGGCGTGGCGTCCACGTAGGGCACATGGATGTTCACCAGGCTGCCCCCCTTGTCGAACCACGGCGGCGTATTCTCGTACCGCAAGCCGATGTTCAGGGTTAGGTTCGGCCGGATCTTCCAGGTGTCGTCGATGTAGTAATACTGGCTAGTGGCGCGGAACTGCGTCACCGCCAGCGCCACCGACGCCTCGCAGCGCCGGCACTGCCCGAGCACGTAGTCGGCGAAGGCCTGGCCCGTCCCTGCCACCGAGGCGGGATTTTGCGTGGCCTGACCCTCAAAGCCGAACGAGCCGCGAGCGAACTGGTTCCCCACCTGGTTGTAGCGGTCCCGGCGGATCTCCACGCCGAAGCGCAGCGAGTGCTTGCCGCGCGTCCAGGAGACGTTGTCCACCCACTGGAAGGTATAGTTGCGGTTCTCGTAGGGGCCTTCGGAATCGTCGCCGAAGCCGCTGAAGCCGCTGATCCCGACGCTGGGGATTCCCCAGGCCACCGGCGCCGGCGATAGCAGGCCCGGGATCTTCAACTCGCCCACAACGTCCCTCACGAACGCTAGCTCGCGCCCCTGGCTGTTGAAAAACTTGTTGTAGCCGAAGCGAAACTCGTTCACCACCGCTGCCGACAACACTCGGTTGTTGTTGATCATCGCCTGTTTCACGTTGGTCAGCAGGTTGGTGCCGTTCAGCTTCAGCGCCGGCGTGACCTGCTGCTCGTCGCCCCAGCTATAGCGGCCGAACCAGTTCGAGGAGTTCGACTCCACAAAGTCCACGCGCTGGATGAACTGGTCTTTGTCGATGCGCCGGTTCTGCCCGATCTGGTAGTTCGACACCAGACTGCCCGTGCTCACGTTGGGGCCAGGATAGAATTCCATCAGCTTGATCGAAGTGGCGTGGATCCGGCTCCTCGGAATCACGTTGCCGGCAAACGGCTGCGCGGTGATCGAGCCGGGCTGCCCGGCTCGAGTGTTGGGATCGTAAAGGCGTGCGCTGATCTCGGCAAAGTTGCCGTCCCGCATCGCCGCCGACGGCACGCTGTAGGTGCCGCGAAGCTGTTTCCGGTCCCGGTACCCCTCGAAGTTGGACAGGAAGAACAGCCGGTTCTTGCCGTTGTAGAGCTTGGGAATCCACACCGGTCCGCCCAGCGTGAAGCCGTACTGGTTCCACTTGAAGGGGTCCTTGGGCGGACGGTTCACCGTGAACGCGTAGTTCTTGGCGTCGATCTTGTCGTTGCGCAGGAACTCGAACAGGGCGCCGTGAAAGTCGTTCGTGCCGGCCTTGGTGGAAACGTTGATCTGGCTGGCGGCGCGGCCGAACTCGGCCGGATACACGCCGGTCTGCACCTTGAACTCCTGCAGCGCGTCGATCGACGGCAGGATGACGTAGGTGTTGAAGTTGACGTCGGTGTTCTCTACCCCGTCCAGGGTGAAGTGGTTGAACATGCTGCGTTGCCCGGCGATGGCGATGTTCTGCTCCGAGCGGCTCCCGCCCTGCCGCGATTGCGCTTGCCCGGGGCTGCCGAACCCGAAGCTCACATTGGGACTGAGCGACACCAGTTGCAGAAAGTTGCGGCCATTCAGCGGCAGCTCCACGATGCGCTTGTTCTCAATCACCGTGCCCACGGTGGCGTTCTCGGTGGTCAGCAGCAGAGCCGCTCCCGACACCTCCACGACCTCGGCCACCGCGCCCACCTTCAACTCAAAGTCGATGCGGGCCACTTGCTGCACTTGCAACTCGATGCCGTTGCGGGCCGCCGTCTGAAACCCTTGTATCTCGGCCTTGACGTTATACACCCCAGGCAGCAACCCGGGAAAGGTGTAGTTGCCGGCAGTGTTGGTGTTCACCTGGCGGGTGAAGTTGGTTTGCGGATTGGTGACGGTGACCGAGGCGCCGGAAACCACTGCGCCACTGGGGTCAGTCACCACGCCGGTAATCTCGCCTTGCGTCTGCGCCCAAACCGGGACGAACATTACTGTCCCCACGAAGATCGCCAGTAGAAAACGCATAGAAAACCCTCCTCGCATCCACTCAGCCCAAAACCCCTTAGGGGGATGAGACAATTCTCGGATTCAGAGGGGTTGTTGTCAAGAGGGACATGCAAGCAGATTCCAAACAGACATGCAAACAGCGTGCCCTCGACCCGAACGGGCAGGTTTGCGAGAATCAAGGGCATGCCCCGAATCTTCCTGCTGCTGTTGCTGTGCGGCGCGGCTTTGCGGGCTGCTCCGGCGCCGGTCTATGTCGTGCTGTGGTTCGACACGGAGGACTACATCGAGCCGGCCTCTGACGACGCCGTGCTGCGCCTGGCCCGCGACCTGGACGCCCTGGGCGCCCGCGCCACCTTCAAAGTCGTCGGTGAGATGGCCCGGACCCTTGAAGCCCGCGGCCGCCAGGACGTGGTCCGCGCCCTCTCCCTCCACGACATCGGGTACCACTCGAACTTCCACAGCATTCCGCCCGCCCCGGCCGCCTATCTGCGCGAGCTGGGGTACCTGGAGGGCGCCGCCGAGTTTGAGCGGCGCGAGAGCCCCGGGCTCGCCGACCTGCGCCGCCTCTTCGGCGTCACCCCCAGTTGCTATGGCCAACCCGGCAGCTCCTGGGGGCCCCAGAGCAACCTCGCGTTGCGCCGCATGGGCGTCCCGGTCTACCTGGATGAAGGCTCGCAGGTTGGGGTGGACGAGCAGCCGTTCTGGTACGGCGGTCTGCTCTACGTTTTTAACATGGGCCGCTTCCTGATTCGCCCCCATCTCGACGATGACGCCAGGCTCGAGGGAACCCTGCGGCAGTTCGACCAGGCGGCCGCGGAGCTGGGCCGGCGTGGCGGCGGGGTGATCAGTACCTACTACCACCCCAACGAGTTCGTGACCACCGAGTTTTGGGACGTCAACTTCGCCAAGGGGGCGAACCCGGAGCGCAGCCAGTGGCGGCGCCCGCGCCGGCGCACCCCGGAAGATTCGGAGCGCACCTACCGCATCCTCCGGCGCTACGTGGAGCACGCCCAGAAAACGCCCGGGGTGCGTTTCGTCACCGCGCGCGACCTCCTCCAGCTCTACGACAGCCCGATCGCTCCGCCGGTCGACCGCCGCCGGGCCGCCGAGCACCTGGCCGCTCGCCAAACCTTCCTGGTCACCGAACGCGGGGCGCTCTCGGCCGCCGACCTGCTGCTCGTCCTGCTCGGCCTGGAGCCGCAGTTCGTGGACGGCCCCACGGCCCGGCGCCAAAGCACCTATCGCAGCAACGCCGTACCCCGGCCTGTCTGGGACCGGGCCAAGGCCGACACGGTGGCTTTCATCCGCCGCCATCACCGCCTTCCGGCCGCGGTCTGGGTCGGCTCCGAGAACCTCTCGCTCGCCGACTTCGCCGCCACCCTGGCCGGTGAGGATCCTTCCGCCTCCTCGGTCCCGGTTCGGCGCGGCAACCTGGAACTGGAGAAATACTTCTCCACCGACCCGGCCGGCTCCTTCAACTGGCTCATTCACCCGGAGGGCTTCCAGGCCCCGGAGTTGCTCGAGCTAGGCCGCCTGCAAGGCTGGACCCTCAAACCGGCCCGGCTCCGGTAAGATGTAGGGCGGCTCCTCCGAGCCGCCCTACAACCAAAGCATGATCTCCGTCGTCATCCCCGTTGCGAACGAGC
>JACQDI010000230.1 GCA_016201195.1 Acidobacteriota bacterium
ACGGTATGTCTGACACCAATGTGGGCACCAACCCCATCCAGTCCGAGCGCATGTACCAGGCGCTGAGCGGCCTCGGCAAGACCGTCCAGCTCGTGATGTATCCTTTTGAGGACCACTCACCAGCCGCCCAGGAATCGGTCTTCGATCTCTGGGCGCGGATCATCGAGTGGTTCGACCAATACGTCAAGAACGCCGCATGACCCGACGCCAGGCTCTTCGCTCGTTCGCCGTCGCGCCATTCGTACAGACCGCCAAGCGCACGCGCGGACCCAACCTGCTGTTCCTCATCGCCGACGACCACGCCGGTTACGTATTCGGCGCGGACGGCAACCGCCTGGCCCGCACCCCGCACCTGGACCGCCTCGCTACCCAGGGAATCCGCTTCGCCCGGAACTATTGCAACTCGCCGGTGTGCACGCCCTCGCGCCAGTCGATCCTCACCGGGCAGATGCCCCACGCCGCCGGCGTCACGCGGCTCCCCACGCCGCTCTCGCCCGACAAGCCGACCATCGCCAAACAGCTCAAGCGGGCTGGTTACACCACGGCGGTCCTCGGCAAGATGCACTGGAATCGCCCGGCCGAGCCGGGACTGCACGGGTTCCACGAGGCCTTCGCCGACCAGGCCGGTTACAAGCTTCACCAGGAACAGGTCCAGCCGCGTCCCGTCCCAGACGACATCAAGACCAAGCCCCCCTGGCGGCCATTCAAGGATCCGGCGCGCATCTGGCTCAACGCCGACAGACTGCCCTACCCGCGCTACCACGCCGACATGCGCGGCGCCTTCGTCGCTCGCTGGGGGCTGGACTACCTGAAGCAGCACCGCAATCACCCGTTCGCCCTTTGGCTGAGCTTCAATGAGCCGCATTCGCCCTTTGATTTTCCTGTGGAAGACCGGGAGCGCTTCGACCCGGCGGGTTTTTCTGCACCTCGTGTAGGACCTGAAGATCCACCGCAAATCCCATTGATTTTTCGAGACTTAACAGAAGATGAAAAACGGGGGATCGCGGCTGCTTACTACACCTCGGTCGGGTTCCTCGACCGCAACGTGGGGTCCGTGCTCGAGGGGCTGAAACAGCTCGGCCTCGAAGAGAACACCCTTGTCGTCTACATGGCCGACCATGGCTACAACCTGGGCCATCACGGACGGTTTGAGAAACACTGCTGCTATGACCCGGCCATGCGCGTGCCTCTCCTGATGCGCTACCCGGCGGGCTTTCGCGGCGGGCGCACCGTCGAGGCGTTTACCGAGTCGGTCGACGTCCCCTCGACCATCCTGGGGATCCTGGGAGCGCCGCCGTTGCCCGTCAACCACGGCCGCAGCCTGGTCCCACTACTGCGTGGGGAGGCCCGCGTCCACCGCGACCTGATTTTCACCGAGTACCTGGAGAACGAAGAGGCCGCCGTGCGCACCGCCGAGTGGAAGTTCATCTTTTGCAGCGGCCGGCGCGAGCGCGTGGATGGCTACAAGACCGACCACCCTACCCCGGGTCGCTACCGGCGCCTCTACAATTTGAGATCAGACCCCGGCGAGTTCACCGACCTCGCTGGCAAGAAGGAATACGCAGCCGTCGTGGAGCGGCTGGAGCGCGCCTTACTCCAGCGCTTTCTCGATACGCACCCGGAAGCGCCGCCGGCCGGCCTGGACGTGTCCCAACAATTGGAGTGGTTCCTGAGACCCCGCGATGCCTGATCCCAAAATTGTAGTCCCCGACGATTACCCGCCGGTGCTGGCCCCGAGCCAGGCTTACAAGCAGCTCACAGCCCGCTCGCCGGTTGAATACCACGATTCCCTTCCCGGCTCGGCCGAGCGGCTCATCGAGCGGATCGCCGGCGCCGAGATCGTCATCAACATCCGCTCGTCATCGAAGTTTACCGCCGCGGTGTTCGCACAATGCCCGCGACTGCGCCTGCTCTCGCTGTGGGGCACTGGAACCGACAACGTGGACCTGGCGGCGGCGAAGCGGCACGGCGTGACGGTCACCAATACGCCGGGCGTCTCGGCGGTCTCGATCGCCGAGCACTCGCTCGCCCTGATGCTCGCCGTCGCTCGCAGCATTCCCCGCATCGACGCCCAGACCCGCCAGGGCCAGTGGCCGCGCGGCTTCTCCGCCCAGATGCACGGCAAGACGCTGGGCATCATCGGGCTGGGCGTAATCGGCCGTCAGTTCGCGCGTCTCGGCGCGGGGATCGGCATGCGCGTCATTGCCTGGACCATGCACCCGAACGCCGCCCTGGGTGTCGAGTTGGTCGAGCGCGATGAGCTGTTTCGCGCGAGCGATGCGATTAGCCTGCATCTCCGCCTCAGCCCCGAAACCCGAGGATCGATCGGCAAGCGGGAGTTCGATCTGATGAAGCCCACTGCTATCTTCATCAACACCGCTCGCGGCCCCATCGTCGACGAGGCGGCCCTGATCGAGGCGCTCGCCACGCGCCGCATCGCCGGGGCGGGCCTGGATGTCTTCGACACCGAGCCACTGCCGGCCGGCCATCCGATTCTGGCGCTCGACAACGTGGTGCTCACCCCGCATTCGGCGGGGGTCACTCCCGAAGCGCTGGAGGCCGGCCTGCAACTGGCGGTGGACAACGTGTGGAACTTCCTGGCAGGCAAACCCACGCACGTGGTGGTGTAAGTGGTGGTGTAAGCTGATTGACCGAATGTAAACGACCGGAGTATGCTCAACCGTTCCCAGTAAAGGAGGCCCACCGCCGTGTCGAAATCACCCCATCGCGCCTTGCGGGTTATTCTGCGCGTAATCGCCCTGTTTGCCGCTGTCGTAAGCTTGCTGATGATTTTCGCTGGCAAGCCAGTGTTGATGCGACTATTCCTGAGCCCCCCCGAAGCGGAAGTCTCCACCCTGTTGCTCTCCATGATCAAGGAGATGGGCGGATTCCTGCTCATGCTCAGCCTTATGTTTTTTTTCGCCTCCCGCGACCCGGTCCGTAATGTGGCCATCGTTGACGCTCTGATTGTGGGCCTGTGCGTCCTGGTGGTTACACCCCTGCTGTCACTGTACACACTGGACATCGGCCAGCTCTATCCCAGTTACCTGATTTGGGGGCGCTCGCTTGTGAGGGCGGCGCTGGCTGCTTTGCTTTTCTATCTGCGGCCGCGAGAGAATGCCGCAGCCGAAGGATGACC
>JACQDI010000193.1 GCA_016201195.1 Acidobacteriota bacterium
GATCCCCATCGGCAAGTTCTTCCAGCGCACCGATCTGCCGACGCTGCATGGCAACGAGCCCGTCCTGGCCGACGACCTGCCGCTCGCGCACCACGACCCGCGGATCGCCCCGGACCTCGCCCGGCAGTTCGTGGAAGAGCTGATGTGACGCAGGAAGTTTACGTGCTAGGCTGGGCTGTGGCTACAGGTCACAAGCCACAGGGTGCGCAATGAAAATCACCGACGTGGAATCCTTCCTGATGTCATACGTGTTTCCGGAGCCGCTGAAGCTGGCGTTTTGGGGAGGGGAGCGGACGATTCTGAAACGGGACGCGATGCTGGTGAAGATTTCGACCGACGCGGGGTTGACCGGGTATGGGCCGGGGGCGGCTTGGGAAGGAGCGCAACGCGAGGTTGCGGAACAGGTGCGGCCGGCGCTCGTGGGGCAGGATCCGGCGGGGTGGCGGGACCTGCGGGGGCCGGCCGGGGCGGCGGAGATTGCGCTGCTGGACCTGGCGGGCAAGGCCGAGGGATGTGCGGTCTCGGAACTGGTCGGAGGACGGCTGCGGGACCGGATCCGGCTTTATGGAAGCGGGGGGATGTACATGCCGGCCCAGCGGTATGCCGGTCCGGCTGATGCGGAAAGCGGTGGGGCCGGAGATGGATCTCATGATCGACGCCCACACTTGGTGGCGGATGGGGGATCGGAGTTACTCGTTCGAGACGATGATGCAACTTTATCGGGACATGGCGGCTTACCGGCCGGCGTGGCTGGAGGAGCCCCTGCCGCCGGAAGATCATGAGGGGTATCGGCGCCTGCGCCCGAACGCACCGTTCCCCCTGGCGACGGGGGAACATGAGCACACCTGGGAGGGGTTCTTTGATTTGATCTCGACGGGGGCGGCTGATTACATCCAGGCCGACGTCTGCTGCCAGGGCGGATTCGCCATGGGGGAGCGGATCTTCGATGCCGTGGCCGCGCACAAGGTGCAATTCGCGTTTCACAGTTGGGGGACGCAACTGGAGGTGCTGGCGGCGGCGCACCTGGGGATCACCCGGCCCGAATCGGTGGTGGCGTGGCTGGAGTTTCCGTGCCACCGGAAGCCGGGACGGGCGGGGATGTATCCGTTCCCGCTGGCGGAAGAGATTTTGGCCGAGCCGCTGGTCATCGAGCGCGGCGAGTTGATCGTGCCGCGCACGCCGGGCCTGGGGCTGCGCGTGGACGAGACAGTGGTGCACCGGTACCCCTATCAGCCGGGGCCGTGGTCTTATTTTCGCCTGGATTCGCCGCCGCAGACGCTGGCCGTGGTATCGGATCACAGCGTGAAGTGGCAGTAGGCAGTAGTTGGCAGTTTACGCTGGGGGTAGTGTGAGCAGGGCGGAGAAGGAGGGGAGGTGGCGGGCGTATTGCATCAGATCGGCGGCGGGGACGCTGCCAAGGATGCGGAGGCGCTCGAGCAGGCGGAGGATGAAAAAGATGAGAGCGTCCTGGGGGCTGCTGGTGTAGATGAGGGGTTCGGGACGTTCGATGAGCTCGAAGGAGCCCTGGCCGAGGGCGCAGCCCAGATCGAGGCGATGGTCCGGGGGGAGGGCGCGGAGGGCGGCGTTGAGTCTCCAGTGGAAGGTGCTGGACCAAGCCGCGCGGCACGCCAGGATGCCGGCCAGGATTTGCTGGTGCGGCTTGGGGGGATATTCGCCACCGACGTAGCGGACGGGGACGGAAGTTCGGCGGAGGGCACGGACGGAGGCTGCCTTCAGGCCGGCGTCGCGTAGCATCGCCGGAGTGAGGGCCTGTTTCACCTCGAAGACCGCGTAGACGCTTTCGGCGGGGATGTGGAGACCCGACTCGCAGGGGAACAGGAGGGGTGAGTAGAGATTGTCGTAAATGGCGATATCAATCTGGCGGCTGCGGCGTCCGTCGGCGTCCACGATGAAGGCGCTGGAGGCGCGGTAGCGGTTGGGCAAGTATTGGTTGAACAGCTCGATCCACTGGTGTTCGGTGGTGGTGCCGGAGGTAGGGCCGTGCTCGAGGATGCCGCCGGAGGCAAGGCGGGCGAGCATCTCGCGCTGGACGTAGAGGAAGACTTGATTGAGGTCAATGTGGCCGGGGGATTTGTCGTGGGACATGGGTCAGGAGTCAGAAGGCAGAATACAGAAGAGACCCTCCTCTACTTACAGGATAAGACGGAGGGGCAAGGGTTTCGGGGGTGGGAGCTGGGAAGTCGTTGACGGGGAAGGGAAAACAACGCGGAAAAGCGTGTGATTCGACCTCGGCCCGCCGGCGGTTTCACAACATTTGAAGGTGCTGCGAGAGGCCCGCCTGGTTCGCGTGCGCGTGGAGGCCGAGCGGCGGATCTACGGACTCGATCCGGCGGGCATCATCGAGCTGGAGGAATGGCTCACCGGGGTCAGACGGTTCTGGAGCGGGCGGCTCGACGCACTGGAGCGGCAGTTCGGCAGCGCACGTCCTGACGACAGCCCGAGGAACATGCCATGAACGATTTCGGGAGAGTCGTCGAGCGACTGCTGCCGGGGCCGATCGAGCGCGTGTGGGAGTATCTCACGAAACCCGACAACCTTGCCGCGTGGCTTGCCGCGGGCGAGATAGAGCTGCGGGTGGGCGGCCGAGTCGAGTTGCGCTTCGATGTCCAGGAGGCCCCGGACCGCCGGAAGGCCGGCGCCGTCATCCGGGGCGTGGTGACCCGGTGTGAGCCGCCGCGCGCGCTGGCGTACTCGTGGATTGATGCATCCGCCGACCGGCCGCCTGGCGAGAGCTTAACGACCCAGGCATCACCCGCCGGCCGCCTCTTGGCCGGTCGGGTGCATGCCTTCGTTAGCTGGTTCAGGCGTGTGGGTCTCAATTCCTGATTCGGCCTTTCCAATAGCCAGGCCGTCGCCCATGGTGCGCAACGGCCACCACTTCAGTTTCCGCTCCTCGTAGCCGGTAAACAATGGAGAAGGGGAACCGTCGGAGGATGTACCGTCGGGTGCCGCCGATGTGAGGAGACCATCCCTCCGGAAAATCCTCGATGCGAGCGATCGCGTGATCCAGCTCCTCCATGAAAGCGTCTGCCGCAGTCTGACTTCGCTCCGCGTACCAGCGTCGCGCCGCTTGAGCTTCGGCGGTGGCCTCCTCCAGGAACGTTGCTCGGGCGGCAGGCATCAGTCGCGGAGGATGATCTTGCGAGCTTCAGACCACGGAATGGTCTTGGCCCTGCCAGAGTCAAGCTCCCGAACGCGGCGGACAATCTCTTCGGCCCAAGCCGCTTCTGCATCTTCATCGACAGTCTCGTCGAGGCTCTCAATCAGCGAGCCGGCAAGTGCCGCCCGGGCTTCGGCGGGAAGCTTCAGAGCTTCCTCGAGCAACTTCGATGTATCGGCTTTCACGGCTGACATTGTACCAATCGGGCTGGTGCTGTGCCACCCGGTCGGCCTAAACCGGGGCCCTTACCGCCGGGCTTGGCTGATAAGCGCTTGCATTGTATAGATTTCCGTCCCGTTCCTCCATTCGCCCCCGCCGCGTTAGGCCGACCACCCCTGCGAGGCCCACGAGCCCCCACGGGCGGCCCACCGAACACCCATGCGGCACGAGAACGCCCGTTCGGGAAAGCGGGCTCCCCGGCCGCCCAAGCCACTTGGCCGGCAGGCCGGCTTGTCGCAAAGTAGCCGGGACAAACCCCCGCTGCCCGTTGCCGGAAGCTCTCACCGGATCGAGCAGCACGAGGACAAACCCCCGCTGCCCGTTGCCGGAAGCTCTCACCGGATCGAGCAGCACGAGAAAACCTGGACTCTCACTTCCGTCCTCTCGCCCATAAAGCACAACATTGCCAAGCGGCAAAGTTATGGTTTAAGTCACACTAGAAGGTACTGCTGGTCCTTGCCCATCGCCGCCTGCCCACTGCCATGCTGCCGAACTTTGGCGCCGGCTGGCACACGCACCTGGGCATCCTGCTCGCACGGCTGCGGGGGGGGCAGCCGGAGCCTTCTTGCCCGTTTACCTGCGCGTGCTGCCCCGCCTGATCGAGGCCTCAGGGGCCGGCTCGCCGGGGGCGGGTGCGGATTACCAGCGGGGCGCCGGTGAAATCGAAGTGTTTGCGGAACTGGTTGATGAGGAAACGCTCGAAGGAGAAGTGGAGCTTGCGGTCGCGGTCGGTGAAGAGGATGAAGGTCGGGGGGGCGACGGAGGCCTGGGTGAGGTAGAGAATCTTGACGCGCCGGCCGGCGGGGACGGAGGCGCGGCCCAGGTTGAGGCCAGCGAAAAAGCGATTCAGCTCGGCGGTGGGGATGCGGCGGTGGGAGGCTTCGTAGGCCTGGCGGATCAGGGGGAACAGGCGGCTGGTCTTGGCGCCGGTCAGGGCTGATACATACACGATGGGCGCGAATTCGAGGAATTTCAGCTCGTTCCGCAGGCGCTCGGTAAACTCTTCCGCCTTCGTTTTCGTCTGGCCCACGTCCCACTTGTTCACCACGATCAGGATGGCCCGGCCGCTTTCGTGAGCGTAGCCGGCGATGGTGGCGTCGAGGGCGGTGACGCCTTCGATTCCGTCGATGAGCAGGAGCACCACGTCGGCCAGGCGGATGTGGCGGCGGGCCATAACCACGCTCAACTTTTCCGCCATCAGCTTGGTCTTGCCCTTGCGGCGGATACCAGCGGTGTCGACAAAGTTGTAGGCCACGCCATCGCGGGTCACCAGGGCGTCGACGGCGTCGCGCGTGGTTCCGGGAGCCGACGAGACGATGGCCCGATCGCTTCCCACCAGGCGGTTGAGCAGAGTGGATTTGCCCGCATTCGGCTTACCGATGATGGCGACTTGAATGGGGCGCTGCTGCTCGGCTTCCTCGGCGGCCTCTGGGAAGCCGTCGGTGACCCCATCGAGCAGCTCGGCTACGCCTTTGTTGTGCTCGGCGGAGATGGGCAGCACTCGCTCGATCCCGAGGGAGAAGAAGTCCCCGATGCCCGACTCACCCGAGACGGTGTCGATCTTGTTTACAGCCAGGGTGATCGGGCGGCCGGTCTGG